>NZ_JBHWJY010000101.1:0-27974 GCF_042731135.1 Streptomyces sp. NPDC059874 | reverse complement strand
CGTTTGAGGCGCGGGGTCTGGGGCGGAGCCCCAGGAGTCTCGGCGAAGCCGGAGCCGTACAGCCGCCCCCCAGCGGGAGCTAAATGGCTTCCTTGCGAGTCAGGAAGTTGAACGACACCCACCCCGGCAGCACCGGCAGCCAGAACGTCATCAGGCGGAACAGAAGCACCGCCGAGATCGCGACCTCCTTCTCCAGGCCCGCCGCGATCAACCCCAGCGTCAGCGTGGTCTCCACCGCCCCGATACCGCCCGGGGTCGGCGCCGCCGACCCCAGGGCGTTGCCCGCCAGGAAGACCACCGCGATGCTCGCGTAGCTGATGGCCTGGCCGCCGCCGAACGCGCGGATCGACGCGTCCAGGCACATCACGAAGCAGCCCGTCAGCAGCAGCATCCCGCCGATGCCCGTCATCAGCTTCTGCGGCCGCTGCAGCACGTCCAGCATGCGCGGCACCACGCCCGCGAACAGCGCCCGTACCCGCGTCGCGACGAACTTCCGCATGAACGGGACCGCCGTCACCACCAGCACCAGGACGGCCACCGTCAGCAGACCGGCGATGACCGTCCTCGACGGGGTCATCTCGGGGGTCTTCTCGGTCCCCGTCAGGTAACCGAAGGACAGCAACAGCAGGATGTGGCTGGCCAGCCCGAAGAGCTGCGAGGCGCCCACGCTCGCGACCGCGAGCCCCGGCCGGACACCCGCCCGCTGGAGGAAGCGCGTGTTCAGGGCGACACCGCCCACCGCCGCCGGCGCCACCAGCTTCACGAAGGACCCGGCGACCTGTGCGACCACCGTCCGCAGGAACGGCACCCGCTCCGGCACGAAGCCCAGCAGGCTCATCGCCGCCGCGAAGTAGCTGAGCGCCGAGAAGGCGAGCGCCGCCCCGACCCAGCCCCACTGCGCCTTGCCGATGATCGTCGCGAAGTCCACGTGCGCGAGCTGCGTGAGCAGGAAGTACGCGCCGAACGCGCCCGCGATGAACGACACCAGCGTGCGCGGCCGGATCCGCTCCAACCGGGCCGGCTCCACCGGAGCCTGCGGGCGGATCAGCAGCACCTGCTGGCGGATCTGGCTCAGCAGGTCCTCCTCGCGGGCCCCGTCGAGCGCGTCGTCCAGCGCCTTCTTCTCGGCCTTGCGGTCGGCCGCCGCCGACGCGGAGCCCGAGCCGCCCGAGGCCGCCGCGTCCGCCTCGCGCGCCGCCTTCGCCGCCCGCGAGGACTCCAGTACGGCCTCCCGCTGCCGATCCGCCCGCTCCCGGGCCAGCTTGCGCAGCGTCGCCCGGGTGGACCGGCTCAGCGCGATCGGCTGGAGCAGCGGCAGGCAGTCCGCCACGGTGTCGGGGCCGAGCACCGACACCGCCGAGGCCACCGCGCGCTCCGCGCCGACCCGCAGACCGAGGGTGGTCAGCAGCTGCGCGATGTCCATCCGCAGGACGAGGTCACCGGCCGCGATCTCGCCGCCGCGCAGGTCGGTGAGGATGACGTTGCCGGAACGATCCACCACCAGGGCGTCCCCGGTGAGCCGCCGGTGCGCGATCCGGCGCGACTGCAGGGCCCGTACCTGCTTCCACGTGTTGCGGGTCAGGTCGTCGGTGATCTCCTCGTCGGAGAGGGAGTCCAGGGTCCGGCCGTCCAAGTGCTCGTACACCAGCATCACGGCGTCCGGGCCCAGCTCGGAGGTGGCGATCAGCTTCGGCGCGTTCGCCCCGGCCGCGATGGCGGCGTACGCGAGCAGCGCCTCCTGCTCCAGCGCCTGGCGCAGCGACTGCAGGCTGCGCCGGGTGGTGATGCCGCGCAGGGTGAGCCGGCGCCACACCCGGTAGAAGAAGCCCTGGGCCTGCTGTTCGCGGTCGACGACGGTGACGTCGAGCGGCGGCCCGTCCTCCAGGGTGACGTGGTAGCGCCGCCCCCGGTCGCCGACCTCGGAGGCCTCCGGGCCGCCCTCGGTCAGCTGCTCGGCGCGCATCGCGCTGACCGGCTGGAAGCCGACCCGGCGCAGTCCCGCGAGGAGGTTCTGACCGGTGGGGCGCACGTTCGGCGAGCCGACGGCGTACAGGGTGCCGTACGCCACGCTCCAGCCGATGAGCACGGTGAGGATGATCGAGAAGGGCGTGGTGTATCCGCTGACCAGCATCGTGAACGCGTCGAGCACCAGCACCACCCACAGCGCCACGCGCCAGTGGGGTCTGCGGGTCATTCCGACGGCGCACATGTACGCGATCACGGGCGCGAGGTAGCCGTGCACGGGATCGGTGAGGTCCCCGGCGGTGCTGGTGGAGCGGGTCAGGGCGTCCTGGATGGTCTCGGGGGCGGCCTGGGAGACCCACAGGTCGGTGGCGAGGGTGACTCCGTGCGCGAGGACGGCGGCGAGCACGCCGTCCGCGATGCGCAGTCCGTCGCGCTTGATCAGGCGCTCGATGGCGAAGGCGACGGGGAGCAGCAGCACGGCGATGCTGGAGACCAGCGCGGCGACCTTGATCAGCAGGTCGGGCGCGGCGCCGGTGCCCTGGTTGATGTCGGCTTCCAGGCCGGCGGTGGTGCCGTGGGCGAAGGCGGAGATGCCGAGCACGACGGCGATGCCGAGGATGCCGACGAGGAGGCGTACGAGGTCGGACGGCCGGTGCACACGGGCGGCGAGAAGCGGTTCGTCGACCTCGACCTGGTCGGCGGCCGTGGTGGCGTGTCCGTGCGGGGCGTCCTCGGGGCCGCCGTGGGGGCCGTGGGCGGGGCCGTGGGCGGGGCTGCTTTCGGGGCCGCCCGCCGGGCCGCGCTCGCGGCCGTCCGCCGGACCGCCCCCGGAGGATCCCCGGCGGGTGGTGCCGTCGTGAGCGCGGTCGTGGGTGCCGTGGTTGTCGCCGTCGCCCGGGCGCGCGTCACCGTCCGTCGCCGCGCCGTTCGGAGGGCTCACACCCTGCTCCTTCGTCGTCACTTCCGTCTCTTCTTGATCACGTATCACCAGTCACCGCCCGGAAGATGGTGGCACGGACCGACCGGGGAGCGGGGCAGCAGGGTGCGCGCCGGTATGGAACGTGCGCTTCCGCCGGCGGCCCGCCGACGTGCTGCACCATGGGCCGAATGAGCGAGGAACTGCCCGCGTACGCGGAGCGCGTGCTGGAGGTGGCCGAGCGGATTCCGCCCGGCCGGGTGATGACGTACGGGGACGTCGCCGAGTGGCTCGGCGAGGGAGGACCGCGTCAGGTCGGGCGCGTCATGGCCCTCTACGGAGGAGCCGTGCCCTGGTGGCGCGTGGTGCGGTCGGACGGCGTACCGCTGCCCGGGCACGAGCTGCGCGCGCTGGAGCACTACCGGGCGGAGGCCACCCCGCTGCGCCTGACCGCCGGCGGCGAGGCACGACTGGACATGCGCCGGGCGCGCTGGGACGGGGACCCCGGGGACCCCGGACGGGACGGCACGCGCGACGAGGCTCACACCTGACAGCTTCGGCCATGCGGGGCCGGGGCGGGCGGTCGAGCGACAGTGCGAACGCCCGTACGGGGTACCCGGGGGGACTGCGCGGCGTCGGCCGGTTGCCGTAGCGTTGCCTCTTCGGCTTCTGCGCGAACCGTCGCGGCGCCGCCCGCGGACCCCGACCCAGACCCCGACTTCCGACCAGGACGACCAGGACCGGCACCTCACGTGATCACCCCTTCCTCCGACGCCGACCGCCGCACCGAGCGGCGGCGTACGCGGACCCCCGACGCGTACCGCCTCGTGCGCACCGGGCCGGAACGGGTGGATCCCCCTGTCCTGGACGCAGCCCAGCGCTCGGTGGTTGAGCACCCCGGCGGCCCGCTGCTCGTCCTGGCCGGACCGGGCACCGGCAAGACGACCACGCTGGTCGAGGCCGTCACCGCCCGCGTGGAAGCCGGTACGGACCCGGCCCGCATCCTCATCCTCACCTTCAGCCGCAAGGCCGCCGTGGAACTGCGCGACCGGGCCGCCCTGCGCCTCGGCGGCGCCCGGGCGCCGCAGGCCACCACCTTCCACTCCTTCTGCTACGGCCTGGTCCGCGCCCACCAGGACACCGACCTCTTCGCGGACCCGCTGCGGCTGCTGTCCGGCCCCGAGCAGGACGTGATGGTCCGCACCCTCCTGGAGGGCCAGCGCCGGTTGCGTTCGATCCGCTGGCCCGACGACCTGCGGGCCGCGCTCACCACGCGCGGCTTCGCGGACGAGGTCCGAGCCGTCCTGGCCCGCGCCCGCGAACTGGGCTTGGGCCCCTCCGCCCTCTCCTCCTTCGCCGACCGGATCGGCCGCCCGGACTGGAAGGCGGCCGCCGCCTTCCTCTCCGAGTACCTGGACGTGCTGGACCTCCAGGGCATGCTGGACTACGCGGAACTCCTGCACCGGGCCGTCCTCCTGGCGGAGCGCACCCCGTCGCTCTCCTCCTCCTACGACGCGATCTTCGTGGACGAGTACCAGGACACGGACGCCTCCCAGCTGCGGCTGCTGCGCGCGCTGAACGGGCCGGGCGGCACGCTGATCGCCTTCGGCGACCCCGACCAGTCGATCTACGCCTTCCGCGGCGCCGACATCAACAACACCCTGGACTTCGAGTCGGCCTTCCCGGGCGCGGAGGTACGGGCCCTCACGGTCGGCCGCCGCTCGCGCTCCGCGTTGTTGGCCGCGACCCGCCTCCTCACCACCCGCATGCCGCTGCCCCGCCTCCCCGCGGCCGCGGTCCGCGCCCACCGCGACCTCACCGCGACGCGGGAGGGCGGCGCGGTCGAGGTGTACACGTACCCCACGGCCGGGGCGGAGCTGGACAACATCGCGGACATCCTGCGCCGGGCCCACCTGGAGGACGGCGTGCCCTGGCAGGACATGGCCGTCCTGGTCCGCGCGGGCGGCCGCACCCTCCCGGCGATGCGGCGCGCCCTGATCACGGCGGGCGTCCCGGCGGAAACCGACGCCACCGCCACCCCCCTCCGCCACGAACCGGCCGTGGCCCCCCTCCTCACAGCCCTCCGCACAACAGCCACCGCCGCCGTACCGGCCGCGCCGGGCCCGGCCGACCATGCGGTTGTGGCCGCGGGCATCGCCGGGGGCGACGCGCCGGCCGAGCCCGCTCGGGACCTCGCGGTACCCGACCCGGCCACGGCCGCGCCGGGCTCTGCCGAGCCCACGTTCCCGGCTGCGCCGAGCGCCGAGGGTGACGCCGCAGGCGACTCGGTGCGCGGCCCCGCCGTGGGCAACTCCGGCCCGGGGCCGCACCCCGAGCCCGCCGCAGGCGACCCGGCGGCCACGCCGGAGGTGCGCGAGCTCGCTCGCAACGTTGGGGCGGGTGGGCGGGAAACATCCCCCGGCCCCGCCGAGGCGACCGGCGCCGAACACGCAGAGCCCGCGGCAGGCGAAGGGTGGATCGGGGTCGAGGCAGCGCTCACCCTGCTCGCCTCCCCCCTCGGGGGGATGGACGCCGCCGACCTGCGCCGCCTCGGCCGCGCCCTGCGCGACGAGGAGCGCGCCGCGGGCGTCAAGGTGCCCGCGCCCTCCGACGTGCTGCTCGCCCGCGCCCTCGCCGAGCCGGAGCGGCTCACCGCGCACGACCCCGCCTACGCCCGCGGCGCCCAACGCCTCGGGCTGCTCCTCCGCAAGGCCCGCGAGCTCCTGCAAGGCGGCGGCACCGCCGAAGAGGCCCTGTGGACCCTCTGGGACGGCACTCCCTGGCCCCAGCGGCTCGAGCGCTCCGCCCGCCGCGGCGGCACCGCCGGCCGCAACGCCGACCGCGACCTCGACGCGGTCTGCGCCCTCTTCGACACCGCCGCGCGCGCGGAGGAACGTACCGGCGGCCGCGGCGCCCTCAACTTCCTCGAACAGTTGGAAGCCGAGGACATCGCCGCCGACACCCTCACCGGCAGGACCGCCCGTCCCGACGCCGTCCGGCTGATGACCGCCCACCGCTCCAAGGGCCTCGAATGGGGTCTCGTCGTCGTCGCCGGCGTCCAGGAAGGGCTGTGGCCCGACCTGCGCCGCCGCGGTTCCCTCCTGGAGGCCGACCGCATCGGCCTCGACGGCCTCGCCGAGCCCCTCACCCCCGGGGCGCTCCTCGCCGAGGAGCGCCGGCTGTTCTACGTCGCCGCCACCCGCGCCCGCGACCGCCTCGTCGTCACCGCGGTCAAGGCCCCCGCCGAGGACGGCGACCAGCCCTCCCGCTTCCTCACCGAGCTCGGCGTCACCCCGAAGGACGTCACCGGCCGCCCCCGCCGCCCGCTCGCCGTCCCGGCGCTCGTCGCCGAGCTGCGCGCCACCACCGTCGACCCCGACGCCTCGCCGGCGCTGCGCGAGGCGGCCGCCCGCCGCCTCGCCCGCCTCGCCGCGCTCACCGACGACGAGGACCGCCCGCTGGTCCCCGCCGCGCACCCGCAGCGCTGGTGGGGCCTGTACGAGCCGACCCGCAGCAGCGTCCCGCTGCGCGACCGGGATCGGCCCGTCGCCCTGTCCGGCAGCGCCCTGGACCAGCTCGCGAACACCTGCTCCCTACAGTGGTTCCTCGGCCGCGAGGTCAAGGCCGACGCCCCTTCCACCGCCGCCCAGGGCTTCGGCAACGTCGTCCACGTCCTCGCCGACGAGGTCGCCTCCGGCCGTACCCCCGCCGACCTGGCCGTCCTCATGGAACGCCTCGACTCCGTGTGGGACGCCCTCGCCTTCGACGCGCCCTGGAAGTCCCGCCAGGAGAAGGACAACGCCCGCGCCGCCCTCGAACGCTTCCTGCGCTGGCACACCACCGACCGCGGCGGCCGGACCGCCGTGGCCACGGAGCACGAGTTCGACGTCACGCTCGACGCGGGCGAGTACGCCGTCCGCATCCGGGGCTCCATGGACCGGGTCGAAGCGGACCCGCAGGGGCGCGCGTACGTCGTGGACTTCAAGACCGGCAAGTCCTCGCCGACGAAGGCCGAGGTCGCCCGCCATCCCCAGCTCGCCGTCTACCAGCTGGCGGTCCGGGAGGGTGCCGTCGACGAGGTCTTCGACGGGGTGCGCCCCGAGCCCGGCGGCGCCGAACTCGTGCAGCTCCGCCAGGGGTCGGCCGACCCCAAGATCCAGGCGCAGCAGGCCCTCGACGGGGAGTGGGTCGGAGACCTCCTCGCCACCGCCGCCGGCCGGGTCCTCGACGAGCGCTTCGCGCCCGTCACCGGCCGGCAGTGCGACCACTGCTCCTTCCGCGGCTCGTGCAGCGCCCGCCCCGAGGGCCGCCAGACCGTCGAGTGATGCGGCCGGTCAGGGCTGTCAGTCCGGGCGGCTAGCCTTTTTGGGTGTCCGCGCGTCCGTCCGTCCTCACCGATCCCGAGCAGCTCAAGGAGCTCCTCGGGATCCCCTTCACGCCCGAACAGATGGCCTGCGTCACCGCCCCGCCCGCCCCGCAGGTCGTCGTCGCGGGCGCCGGCTCCGGCAAGACCACCGTCATGGCAGCCCGCGTGGTCTGGCTCGTCGGCACCGGCGCGGTCGCGCCCGAGCAGGTCCTCGGCCTGACCTTCACCAACAAGGCCGCCGGGGAGCTGGCCGAGCGCGTACGCAAGGCCCTCGCGCGGGCCGGCATCACCGACCCGGACCCGGCCCCCGGCTTCGCCGGGGGGACCCCGGCCGAGGTCGACGCGGCCGGCGGCGAGCCGCGCATCTCCACGTACCACGCCTTCGCCGGGCAGCTCCTCAAGGACCACGGCCTGCGCATCGGCCTGGAGCCCGGCTCCCGCCTGCTCGCCGACGCCACCCGCTTCCAGCTCGCCGCGAAGGTGCTGCGCGAGGCCCCCGGCCCGTACCCGTCGCTCACCAAGTCCGTCCCCGACCTGGTCGGTGACCTGCTCGCGCTCGACGCGGAGCTCTCCGAGCACCTCGTCGAGCCCGCCGAACTGCGCGCGTACGACACCTCCCTGCTCGACGCCCTCGCCGACGCCAAGCTCACCAACGACGACCTGCGCAAGGTCCCCGAGGCCGTGCGCGGCCGCCTCGAACTGCTGGAACTCGTCGCCCGCTACCGCGCCGCCAAACGCTCCCGCGACCTCTTCGACTTCAGCGACCAGATAGCCCTCTCCGCGCGTCTCGCGACCGCGCGCCCCGAGGTGGGCGCGCTCCTGCGCGACGAGTTCCGCGTCGTGCTCCTCGACGAGTACCAGGACACCTCCGTCGCCCAGCGCCTCCTCCTCTCGGGCCTCTTCGGCGCGGGCACCGGGCACGCCGTGACCGCCGTCGGCGACCCCTGCCAGGCGATCTACGGCTGGCGCGGCGCCTCCGTGGCCAACCTCGACGACTTCCCCGAGCACTTCCCGCACGCCGACGGCAGCCCCGCCACCCGGCTCTCCCTCAGCGAGAACCGGCGCAGCGGCGGCCGCCTGCTCGACCTGGCGAACGGGCTCGCCGCCCCGCTGCGCGCCATGCACGAGGGGGTCGAGGCGCTGCGCGCGGCCCCGGGCGAGGAACAGGCCGGCTTCGTGCGCTGCGCGCTGCTCCCGACCCACGCCGAGGAGCTGGAATGGCTCGGGAACTCCGTCGCGCACCTGGTCCGTACGGGCACGGAGCCGGGGGAGATCGCGGTGCTGTGCCGCTCCGCGGGGGACTTCGCGCAGATCCAGGCCGTACTGGTGGCCCGGGACGTGCCGGTGGAGGTCGTCGGCCTGTCCGGCCTGCTCCACCTCCCCGAGGTCGCGGACCTGGTCGCGGTCTGCGAGGTGCTCCAGGACCCGGGGGCCAATGCCTCCCTCGTCCGGCTCCTCATCGGCCCGCGCTGGCGGATCGGCGCGCGCGACCTCGCACTGCTCGGCCGCCGCGCACGCCTGCTGGTGGGCCGCGCGCCGTCCTCGGCGGAGGGGCAGGACGCGGACGAACGCCTCGCCGCGGCCGTCGAGGGCGTGGACCCGGCTGAGATCATCTCCCTGGCCGACGCCCTGGAGACCTTCCTCGACGGCGCCGGACAGGCCCCGGACGACCTCCCGTTCTCCGCCGAGGCCCGGGTCCGCTTCGCGCACCTCGCCCAGGAACTGCGCGACCTGCGACGCTCCCTCGCCGATCCGCTGATGGACGTCCTGCACCGCGTCCTGGCCGCCACCGGCCTGGACGTGGAACTCTCCGCGTCCCCGCACGCCCTGGCCGCCCGCCGCCGCGAGACCCTGTCGAACTTCATGGACGTCGCCGCCGGCTTCGCCGCCCTCGACGGCGAAGCCACCCTCCTCGCCTTCCTGGCCTTCCTGCGGACGGCCGCCCAGTACGAGAAGGGCCTGGACCACGCCCTGCCGGGCGGGGAGAACACGGTCAAGGTCCTCACGGCCCACAAGTCCAAGGGCCTGGAGTGGGACGTGGTCGTCGTCCCCGACCTCTGCGCGGGCTCCTTCCCGAAGGAGAAGGCCCCGGAGGCCTGGACCTCGTACGCGAAGGTGCTCCCGTACGCCCTGCGCGGTGACGCCGCCACCCTGCCGGGGGACCCCGCCTGGACCTCGGCGGGCCTGAAGGCCTTCAAGACCGCCCTCAAGGACCACAAGGCGACGGAGGAACTCCGCCTCGGCTACGTGACCTTCACCCGCCCCCGTTCCCTCCTCCTGGCCTCCGGCCACTGGTGGGGCCCGACGCAGAAGAAGCGCCGCGGCCCGTCCGCGTTCCTGACCGCCCTGTACGAGCACTGCGCGGCCGGCTTCGGCGAGATCGAGGCGTGGGCGGAGGAACCCGATCCGAAGGCCGAGAACCCGTCCCTCGCCGACGACTCCACCCCGGACCACTCCTGGCCCCTCCCCCTGGACCCGGCCTCCCTCATCCTCCGCCGAGCCGCGGCAGCCCTGGTCGAGTCCCACCTGGCGACCCCACCCCCGCCCGAGCCTCCGACGCAGGACCCCTACCTCTGGCCCCCCTCCTGCGAGGACCCGTCCTACGAGGACGAACCCTGGCCGGACGACCCAACCTGGCCGGAAGCCCCCGACGGGCACGTCCCCGGCCCCGCCACAGGGCCGGACCTTGACGACCCCTGGGCCGCCGAAGCCTGGGCCGCGCCCGGACCCACCCACGGCGCAGCCGCGTTCCCCGACGGGGTCCCGGGCGGAGCCCGGTACGCGGCGGAGCCGCGTGGCGGCGGTCCCGCCGACCCGCAGGGTGACGACCCCTGGGCCCCCACGGGGGTCCGGGGCGGAGCCCCGGCTTCGGGAAGGGGCGGGGTGGGGGAAAGAACATCCCCGCCCGCCCCCGCCGACCCGCACGACGACCTCTGGCCGGAGGCCGACCTCCGGGCCCCTGCCGAGGCCCACGGCAGCACGCCGCGCCGCATGCCCGGCGCAGCCGTGCCCGAGCCCGGGGCTGAGGAGGAGTGGCCCGCCACCGCACCCACCCCGGGCAGGGCCCGGGGCAGCGCCCCGTACGACACCGACCCCCGGCCGCAGGCCGACCGGCCCGGCCCCCGCCCCGCCGGAGGCAGTGGCACCCTCACCCCCGAAGAGGCGCGGGCCATCGCCTCCTGGGACCGGGATCTCGACGCGCTGGAGGGCGAGCTCCGCCGGGCCCGCGCGGCCGTGCGGGACGTCGAGCTGCCGGCCGCCCTCTCCGCGAGCCAGCTGCTCCGGCTCGCCGCCGACGAGCAGGGCTTCGTACGCGACCTCGCCCGCCCCATGCCCAAGCCCCCGCAGCCCGCGGCGCGCCAGGGCACGCGTTTCCACGCCTGGGTGGAGTCCCGCTTCGACGAGCTCCCGCTGCCGCTCCTCGACGTCCTCGACCCCGCCACCGAGCTGCCCGGCTCCGACCAGGAGGTCGCGGACGAGGCCGACCTCGACTCGCTCAAGGCCGCCTTCGAGCGGAGCGAGTACGCGGACCGCCCTCCCCACCGCATGGAGGCCCCGGTCCAGCTCACGCTCGCCGGCCGGGTCATCCGCGGCCGGATCGACGCCGTGTACCGCACGGACACCGGCTACGAGATCGTCGACTGGAAGACCGGCCGCACCACCGAGGCCGACCCCCTCCAGCTCGCCGTGTACCGGCTGGCCTGGGCGGAGGCCACGGGCACCCCCCTCGACCAGGTCACGGCCGCCTTCCTGCACGTGCGCAGCGGCCGCGTGATCCGCCCCCGCAACCTGCCCGACCGCGCCCGTCTTGAGCGGATCCTCCAAGGCAAATCGGGCGCGGACGGTGCCCATCAGGTGGACGGTTAGGCTCGTGGGCATGAGCCTCAGCCAGCCGGACAGCGTCGTCCGCACGTACATCGACACCCACCGCGCCGCCTTCCTCGACGACCTCGCCGAGTGGCTGCGCATCCCGTCCGTCTCGGCGCAGCCCGAGCACGCGGGCGATGTACGCCGCAGCGCCGAATGGCTGGCCTCGAAGCTCAAGGAGACCGGCTTCCCGGTCGCCGAGGTCTGGGAGACCGCCGAAGGCACCGGCGCCCCCGCCGTCTTCGCGCACTGGCCGAGCGAGGACCCGTACGCCCCCACGGTCCTCGTCTACGGGCACCACGACGTGCAGCCCGCCGCCCTCGCCGACGGCTGGCACACCGAGCCGTTCGAGCCGGTGGTCAAGGACGGCCGCATGTACGGCCGCGGCGCCGCCGACGACAAGGGCCAGGTCTTCTTCCACACACTCGGCGTACGCGCCCACCTGGCGGCCACCGGCGCCGCCGCCCCCGCCGTGCACCTCAAGCTCCTCATCGAGGGCGAGGAGGAGTCGGGCTCGCCGAACTTCCGCGCGCTCGTCGAGGCCCGCGCCGCCGAGCTCGCCGCCGACGTCGTGATCGTCTCCGACACCGGCATGTGGTCCGAGACCACCCCCACCGTGTGCACCGGCATGCGCGGCGTCGCCGACTGCGAGATCGACTTCCACGGCCCGGACCAGGACATCCACTCCGGCGCCTTCGGCGGGGCCGTGCCCAATCCGGCCGCAGTCGCCGCCCGCCTGGTCGCCGCCCTGCACGACGACGACGGGCGGGTCACGATCCCCGGCTTCTACGACGGCATCGCCGAACTCACCGACGCCGAGCGCGCGCTCATCGCCGAGCTGCCCTTCGACGAGTCGGAGTGGCTGCGCACGGCCAAGTCCCACGCGGCCTCCGGCGAGGCCGGCTACTCCACCCTGGAGCGCGTCTGGGCCCGCCCGACCGCCGAGGTCAACGGCATCGGCGGCGGCTACCAGGGCCCCGGCGGCAAGACCATCGTGCCCGCCTCCGCCCACCTGAAGCTGTCGTTCCGCCTGGTGTCCGGGCAGGACCCGTACGAGGTCGAAGCGGCCGTCAGGGACTGGGTGGCCGCCCGGATCCCGGACGGAATCCGGCATTCCATCACCTTCGGCGCCCCGACCCGCCCGTGCCTGACCCCGCTGGACCACCCGGCCCTGCAGTCCGTCGTACGGGCCATGGGCCGCGCGTTCGGCCAGAAGGTCCGCTTCACCCGCGAGGGCGGCTCGGGCCCGGCGGCGGACCTCCAGGACGTCCTGGACGCGCCCGTCCTCTTCCTGGGCATCTCGGTACCGTCCGACGGCTGGCACTCGCCGAACGAGAAGGTCGAGCTGGACCTCCTCCTCAAGGGCGTCGAGACGACCGCCTACCTGTGGGGCGACCTGGCGGCCACCCACCGCCGCGAGCCCGCATGACACCCGCACCCGCCGCACCCATAGCCCGTACGCCTGCCTTGTCCCACCACCGGGGGAGTTGGAAGTACCTGTGAGTACCCGTACCGAGCGCCCGCTCTCGCTCGCCGCGCCGAGCGACATCGACCGCGCCGCGCACCACCGCCTCGACGAGGCGTGGCTCGCCGCCGCCTGGAGCCACCCCACCACCCGCGTCTTCGTCGTCTCCGGCGGCCAGGTGCTGATCGACGACACCCCCGACGGGGGCACCGGCATCGTGATGACCCCGGCCTTCGAGGCCCCGGCCACCGAGACGCACCGCTACTTCCTGGGCACCGACGAGGACGGCGTACGGTACTTCGCGCTGCAGAAGGACTCGCTGCCGGGCCGCATGGACCAGTCGGCCCGCCCGGCCGGCCTGCGCGAGGCCGGACTGCTGCTGAACCCGCGCGACGCCGGGCTGATGGTGCACGCGGTCGCGCTGGAGAACTGGCAGCGGATGCACCGCTTCTGCTCCCGCTGCGGCGAGCGCACGGTCGTCGCGGCCGCCGGACACATCCGCCGCTGCCCGGGCTGCGGCGCCGAGCACTACCCGCGCACCGACCCGGCCGTGATCATGCTGGTCACGGACGAGTTGGACCGCGCGCTGCTCGGCCGCCAGGTGCACTGGCCCGAGGGCCGCTTCTCGACCCTGGCCGGCTTCGTGGAGCCCGGCGAGTCCATCGAGCAGTCGGTCGTCCGCGAGGTGTGGGAGGAGGCGGGCGTCAGGGTCGGCGAGGTCGAGTACGTGGCCAGCCAGCCGTGGCCCTTCCCGTACAGCCTGATGCTGGGCTTCACGGCCCGCGCCACCACCTCGGAGATCAACGTGGACGGCGAGGAGATCCAGGAGGCCCGCTGGTTCTCCCGCGAGGAGCTGCGCCACGCCTTCGAGACGGGCGAGGTGCTGCCCCCGTCGGGCATCTCCATCGCCGCGCGCCTCGTCGAGCTCTGGTACGGCGAACCGCTGCCGAAGCCGGCGGCGTGAGGTTCGTCGCGGCGTAACGTTCGTCACGTTCGTGGCGTCCGCCACAGCAGAAGGCCCCCGCCGAGGCGGGGGCCTTTCCGGTGAGCGCCTGCGTCACCCGCGTCCGGTGCTCAGACGGCGAGGGCCTGCTTGACCTGGGCCAGGCTCGGGTTCGTCATGACGGACTCGTTGCCCGCGGCGGACTTCACGAGCACGGTGGGAACGGTCTGGTTGCCGCCGTTCGCCTTCTCCACGAACGCCGCGGACGCCGGGTCGAGCTCGATGTTGATCTCGTTGTACGCGATGCCTTCCCGGTCCAGCTGGGTCTTCAGCCGGCGGCAGTAGCCGCACCAGGTCGTGCTGTACATCGTGACGGTGCCCGTGTCCTGCATGCTGCGCTCTCTTTCGTGAAGGCTCGGTGGTCCGAGTACTCGAACGTACGGGACCGCGCCCCCATTCCCAGCCGTCCGGCCCCTCGTACGTTAAGTACGAAGGATCCGGGCCGCCTGTGGACAAGTTTCCCGCCCGACCCACGAGACCTGGCAGCATTGCGGGGTGACAGCAGCAACGCACTCCCCATCCTTCCCCGCCTCCGCCGGCTCCCCGGACTCGGCCGACGCGGTGCTCCTGGGCCTGGACCCGGAGCAGCGCGAGGTCGCGACGACCCTGCGCGGGCCGGTGTGCGTGCTCGCGGGCGCCGGTACCGGCAAGACCCGCGCGATCACCCACCGGATCGCGTACGGGGTCCAGTCCGGGCAACTGATGCCCGCCAGCGTGCTCGCCGTCACCTTCACCAACCGCGCCGCCGGCGAGATGCGCGGCCGGCTGCGCGGCCTCGGCGCGGGCGGGGTCCAGGCCCGCACCTTCCACTCCGCGGCCCTGCGCCAGCTCCAGTACTTCTGGCCCAAGGCGGTCGGCGGGGACGTGCCCCGGCTGCTGGAGCGCAAGATCCAGTTCGTCGCCGAGGCCGGCGCGCGCTGCCGCATCCGCCTCGACCGCAACGAGCTGCGCGACGTCACCGGCGAGATCGAGTGGGCCAAGGTCACCCAGACGGTGCCCGCCGACTATCCGGCGGCCGCCCTCAAGTCGGGCCGCGAGGCCCCCCGGGACCTGGCCGAGATCGCCCAGATCTACGGCACGTACGAGCAGCTCAAGCGCGACCGCGCGATGATCGACTTCGAGGACGTGCTGCTCCTCACCGTCGGCATCCTCCAGGACCGGCACGACATCGCCGAGCAGATCCGCGCCCAGTACCAGCACTTCGTGGTCGACGAGTACCAGGACGTCAGCCCGCTCCAGCAGCGGCTGCTGGACCTCTGGCTCGGCGAGCGCGACAGCCTCTGTGTCGTCGGCGACGCCAGCCAGACCATCTACTCCTTCACCGGCGCCACCCCCGACCACCTGCTGAACTTCCGCACCAAGTACCCGCAGGCCACCGTGGTCAAGCTGGTCCGCGACTACCGCTCCACCCCCCAGGTGGTCCACCTCGCCAACGGGCTGCTGAAGCAGGCCAAGGGACGGGCCGCCGAACACCGCCTGGAGCTCGTCTCCCAGCGCGAGACCGGCCCCGACCCGGTCTACGCCGAGTACCCGGACGAGCCGGCCGAGGCCGAGGGCGTCGCCCACCGGATCCGCGACCTGATCGCGGCGGGCGTCCCGGCCGGCGAGATCGCCGTGCTCTACCGCATCAACGCCCAGTCCGAGGTCTACGAGCAGGCCCTCGCCGACGCGGGCGTGCCCTACCAGCTGCGCGGAGCCGAGCGGTTCTTCGAGCGCCAGGAGGTCCAGAAGGCGATCCTCGCGCTGCGCGGAGCCGCCCGCTCCGGCGGCAACGACCCGCTCCTCGACGACGTCGTGGAACTGGGCTCCCAGGTGCGCGCCGTGCTCAGCTCCACCGGCTGGACCGCCGAGCCGCCGGCCGGTTCGGGCGCCGTCCGTGACCAGTGGGAATCCGTGGCCGCCCTGGTCCGCCTCGCCGAGGACTTCGCCCGCTCCCGCCCCGGAGCCACCCTGGCGGACCTCACGATCGAGCTGGAGGAGCGCAAGGCCGCCCAGCACGCCCCGACCGTCCAGGGCGTCACCCTGGCCTCGCTGCACGCGGCGAAGGGCCTGGAGTGGGACGCCGTGTTCCTCGTCGGCCTCACCGACGGCATGATGCCGATCACCTACGCCAAGACCGACGAGCAGGTCGAGGAGGAGCGTCGGCTGCTCTACGTCGGCGTCACCCGGGCGCGGTTGCACCTGACCCTCTCCTGGGCGCTCTCCCGAGCCCCGGGCGGCAGGGCCTCCCGCCGCCCCAGCCGCTTCCTGAACGGCCTGCGGCCGGGCTCCGCGGCCCCGGGAAGCCTGCCGGGCTCCCCGGCCGACCGGGCGGCCCGCAAGCGCGGCCGCCGGGGGCCCACGCTGTGCCGGGTGTGCGGCAAGACCCTGACCGAGGCCGGCGAGCTCAAGCTGATGCGCTGCGAAGAGTGCCCGTCCGACATGGACGAAGGGCTCTACGTGCGGCTGCGGGACTGGCGCGCGGTCCAGGCGAAGGAGCAAGGACTGCCCGCCTACTGCGTCTTCACGGACAAGACGCTGATGGCCATCGCGGAGGCCGCGCCCTCGGAGGAGGGTGAGCTCTCGATGATCTCCGGAGTGGGCGGCCGCAAGCTCGACCGGTACGGAGCCGACGTGCTGGCCATCTGCGCAGGTCGGGAGCCTGGGGGCGAGGATCCTGACGACGCGTAGAAACTCGTCGGAAAAATAGTTTGCACATGCCCAGCGAAGACCCATAGGTTCTTAGCAACGGAAACGGTGGCTTCTCCGAAGCCCTGGATCCGTGCTGTACTTATCCGAATACGCATGGGACGGGCCCCCGGGCCAGGTCCCCGAGACGCCGAGAGGAGGCGAGACCAGTGACCAGCTTCATGACCTTCACCAAAATGACCGATCGCTCGGTCGACGCCTCCTGCCTGCTCGGTTCCGTCTCCCTCCGGGGTACCGGTGTGTCCGCGATTTCCGCCGACCGCCCCGCCCTGCCGGCGATCCGTCCGGTCAGCGAGCGCAATGAGCGACCGACCCAGGCACCGGTGGCAGTACTGGCAGCAGAAGCTCAGGCGCATGGCGCCTATGGCTTCGCGGCCGCAGCCGGTGCCGGAGCCAAGACCAAGCAGACGACGAAGCAGCAGCACCACCTGATGTGGGCCTTCCGTGGGCTCGAACCCTGGAGTGATCCAGTCTGATCGCGAGATCAGGCCGGCGCCTTCAGGGCCGCGGAACCCCACCCGGGATCCGCGGCCCTTCTGTTTGTCCCCGAACGGGGATGACGGAGCGAAGGGGCCTCGGGACTGGCAGAACCAGGACCAGCCGAGACCGGCCGACCGGCCGGAACGACCAGCCGACCAAGACGAGGAAGAAAACACCGTGCAACTCGAAGCGCACGCCCCGTCCGTATCGCAGACCCAGACTCTCTCCCCGCCCGCAGTCCCGGAGGACTCCACCTTGACCCCGCTCACCGCGCTGACCGCGCTCGACGACGCCATCGAGAACCTCGGCGTCCCGGTTCCCTGCCGCACCTTCGACCCCGAGGTCTTCTTCGCCGAGTCCCCGGCGGACGTCGAGTACGCGAAGTCCCTCTGCCGTACCTGCCCGCTCGTCGAGGCCTGCCTCGCCGGGGCGACCGAGCGCCGCGAGCCCTGGGGCGTCTGGGGCGGAGAGCTCTTCGTCCAGGGTGTCGTCGTCGCCCGCAAGCGGCCGCGTGGCCGTCCGCGCAAGAACCCGGTTGCAGCGGCATGACCGCCCTCGGAACCATCGACCGCCCTCTCACGCACGACCCCCTGAAGCAGGCCCTCATGTCCCCCCACGCCACCACGAGCGAGCAGCCGCACGGCGCCGCCCACGCAGACTTCATCACCGCAGGCGCGATCACCTCGCGTCAGAACAGGACCCGCGAAATGCAACTCATCCCAGAAGCCCTGGCTCGTGCCCATATGGACGACCGCATGCGTGAGGCGGACGCCGAGCGTCACGCCCTGCGCCTGGTCGCCGCGCGCCGCATGCAGCGGCGGGCCGAGCGCGTCTCGCTGCGCGCCCGGCGCGCGCTGGCCATGGCCGTCATGCACTGACGGTCGAAAGACAGCACACCGGGGGGACCGGTCCGAAGGGACCGGTCCCCCCGGTGCGTTGCGGACGGCTGTCCACCCCGTGCGGGGATATCGTCTGTAGGTGGACCAGCCGACTCCCCACCCCGCGCCACCGGGAACCGAGCCCCAGCGCGTCATCTGCGCGCGCTGCGGCACAGAGTCCCCGCCCGGCCCCCCGCCCACCTGGACCTGTTCGGTGGAGAACGGGACCAGACAGTACTTCTGCGTCGACTGCGCGCGCGCCAACCTCCGCGCGATCGAGGGCAGGCTCGACTCCTCCTGGTGGTGACCGCCTCACGGCGTCACTCCTCGGAAGCGAACCCCGGTAGCCAGGTGTCCAGTTCGTCGCGCAGCCGCACCGTCGCGCCCAGCTGACACAGCACCCCGATGGTGCTCAGCGTCACGCGGTGGATCAGCAGGTACGAGGGCGGCAGATTGATCTGTCGGCCCAACTGGTGTGCGGGGGAGCGGGGATCGGCGATCCGCGCCGCCTGACCGCGCAGCCACGGCCGGGTGAAGGTGAACTCCTCGGCCTCGGCGGGCTCGAGCATCGGCTTCAGGTACTCCAGCACCGCGTCGGGGTCCAGCTCGATGGACTCCTTCACGAACCCCTCCCCACACAGGTGTCCGTAGACCCCCTCGGCGTCACCGTCCAGGGTCATCCGCAGCGACCTGCCGATGGGCTTGGGCCAGCCCCCGGGCAGCCGGTCGACCGTGCCGAAGTCCAGGACGCCCAGCCGCATCCGGCCGTCAGCCCCCGGGATCAGGCGGAAGTTGCCCGGGTGCGGGTCGGCGTGCAGCAGACCGGTGCGCGCGGGACCGGAGAAGAGGAACCGGGCCAGCAACTGACCGGCGCGGTCGCGCTCCTCCTCGGTGCCGTCGGCGATCACCTCCGAGAGCGGAGTCCCCTCCATCCATTCGGTCACCAGCACCTGGTCACCCTGGTGCACGACGTCCGGCACGACCACGTCCGGGTCGTCCACGAAGGCATCCGCGTGCGTCCGCTGGGCCTCGGCCTCCAGTTCGTAGTCGAGCTCCTCGGAGACCCGGTCCCGCAACTCCTTGATCAGCGGCTTGATCTCCATGCCGGGGATCAGCGGACCCAGCAGCCCCGCGAACCGGCCCAACTGTTTCAGGTCCGACAGCAGCGCCTCACCCGCCCCCGGGTACTGCACCTTGACCGCCACCGCCCGGCCGTCGTGCCACACCGCCCGGTGCACCTGGCCGATCGAGGCCGCCGCGGCCGGCTTGTCCTCGAACTCCTCGAAAAGGTCCCGCCACTCCGGGCCGAGCCGGTCCGCCAGCACCTGGTGCACCGTCGCCGCCGGCAGCGGTGGGGCAGCCTCCTGAAGCTTGGTCAGCGCCGCCCGGTAGGGCCCCGCGACCTCCTCGGGCAGGGCGGACTCGAAGACCGACAGGGCCTGCCCGAACTTCATGGCACCGCCCTTCAGCTCTCCGAGCGTGCGGAACAACTGCTCGGCGGTGCGCTGTTGGAGCTCGCGCGCCACTATCTCCGCCGACTTGCCGCCGATCCGCTTGGTCAACCCCCACGTGGCCCGACCGGCGATGCCGAGCGGCAGCGCGGCCAGCTTGGCGGTGCGGGTGACCGCCTTCCGGGGAAGATCAGACATATGCCCCTCCATTTCCCAGACAGCTGCGCCGCAAGCGGCGGTTGAGGACGGCCCCTCCGGCTCAACGGCCCGACAGGCCCAACGCATCCTGTCATGGCCCTCCCGGCCGGTCCGATCCCGATCCTCCTCCGGCGTGCTCCAGCGCCGCTGGACGGCCCGCGCTCGCCCCGCAGGGGCAGTCGGGGTGCGGGCGCACCGGGGCGGCCTCCCAGTGCAGGGCCGGCAGGGCGGCCTCCCAGCGGGAGCCGGTACTCGCGGGGAGTTCCCCGTCGAGGAAGGACAGCGCGTGGGCCGCGGCCAGGCCGGCCACCGCCGTGGAGAGGCCCAGGTCGCAGGCGGCGCTCGCGCGGCGGCGGTGCGCCGATCTCCACTGCACCAGCATCCTCGGCCAGGCGGGATCCCGGTCCACGCGGTCGCGTTCCATGCAGCCCGCGCAGGCCGTCGCCCCCGGCAGCACCAGCGGCCCCACCAGCCCGGTGCCCTCCAGCACCCCCGCGAACAAGTGCGGGACGCCGGTGGCGACCCAGCCGGCCGAGGTCTCCGGATCCGGCGCCCAGGCCCCCAGCCCGTCCCGGGGCGCGACCACCACCAGGGCCAGCCCGGGCTCCGGCCCCGCGCGCTCCCCGGCCCCCGGGGCGGGGCCGGGGGCCGACTCGCGCACCGCCCTGCCGGCCGCGTCCGCCCGCAGCCGACCCACGCTGCCCGACCCGAGCCCGCCCGGCGCCACATCCGCCGGCTCCACCCGGCCCCCGTCGAGCACCTCGACGTGGCCCACCCCGGCGCCCGCCAGGACCGAGGCGATCACCCCGCCCACCCGGCCGCTCCCGCGCACCTGGACCCGTATCACCCGGCGCGCGGCCACACCCCGCAAGTCTCCGCCCGGCTCCCGGTGGACCAGGGAGAGCGAGCCCAGATCGGGCCCGAGCCGCTCCAACGTCTCCGGCCGCTTGCGCACGGCCTGCGCCCGCGGACCGCCCGCCGTCGCGTCGTCGATCAGGCCCGCGCCCGCCAGCCGCCGCACCACCTCGTCCGCCTGACCGTCCGGCAGCCCCATCGCCGCGGCCTCGGCGCGCAACAGGTCCATCCCCCGCGTCCCGTCGATCCGGTCGATCAACGCGCCCGTCGCCGTGTCCACCGGGCCGAGCACCACCGCGTGCGCCGGTGTCACCCCGAACTGCACCGTCTGCATATCCCGCCAGGCCCGCGCCAGCGCCGGCTTCACCTTCGGATACATCTCCGCCCCCTCGAACCCGATTTCCCCGTCCACTTCCGCAACAGTGCCCGCCCGCCGAATTCCGTGCAGAAATTTGTCCACAGGTGAGGGGTATTAGGCATATGAGATGGAGAAATGGGGTGTTCCGTGTATCCGCTGCGAATCGATCATGTTCGAACCCTGGACGCGCGGGACTTCCGCGCCGGCTACCGGGTACCGTCGTGCCGTGTCCGCCGACCCTTCGCAGCGCGCCGTCGAAGTCCGCCGGAGCGCGCGCCGCCGCAGGACCGTATCCGCCTACCGCGAGGGTGACCGTACGGTCGTCCTCATCCCTGCCCGGATGTCCGAGGCCGAAGAGCGGCGCTGGGTGGGCGTCATGCTCGACAAGCTGGCCGCCCAGGAGAGCAAGCGGACCCTCGGGGACGCGGAACTCGGCGAGCGCGCCGAGCGTCTGTCCGAGCAGTACTTCGGCGGCCGCGCACGCCCCCGCACGGTCCGCTGGGTCACCAACCAGAACACCCGCTGGGGCTCCTGCACCCCGGCCGAGGGCAGCATCCGGCTCTCCCACCGCCTCCAGGGGATGCCGGAGTACGTCGTCGACTACGTGCTCCTGCACGAGCTCGCCCACCTCCTGGTACCCGGCCACGGCCCCCGATTCTGGGAGCTGCTTGAGGGCTACCCGAGGACGGAGCGCGCCCGCGGGTACCTGGAGGGCGTGGTCGCCGCCGAGCGGCTGCCGAAGGTCCCCGGCGCCCGCGAGGAATAGATCCGACCCGACGTCACACAGCGTGATATGTACCGGGTCGGTACCGACTTGGCCGGATGTCGGCAGTTGCCGTTAGCCTGAGCGGCACGTATTCACAGTCGGGATGGGGGACGGTCGTTACGTATGGCCAGGGAATTCCAACGCGGCCACAAGGCCAAGATCAGTGATCTGACGGCGGGCACGGATCTGTATGTAGGCGTCCAGATCGCCGGACCCGGACTCGCCTTCGACATCAGCTGCTTCGGCCTCGACGCCAATGAACAGCTTTCGGACGACCGCTACTTCGTCTTCTTCAACCAGCCGAAGTCGCCGGAGGAGTCCATCCAGCAGCTCGGCGCACAGTCCGGTGACACGGAATCCTTCCGGGTGACACTGGACCGCATTCCGGCGAACATCCACAAGCTGTCCTTCACCGCCACCATCGACGGCGCCGGACAGATGTCGCAGATCGGCCCGGGCTACATCCGGATCGTGGCGGGCGGCGAAGAGGTCGTCCGGTACGCGTTCAACGGCTCGGAGTTCACCACCGAGCGGGCCGTCATGCTCGGCGACTTCTACCTGAAGGACGTCTGGCGCTTCGCCGCCGTCGGTCAGGGATTCGACGGCGGGCTCGACGCCCTGCTGAAGAACTTCGGCGGCGAGGTCGCCGAGGAGCAGCAGCCGCAGCAGCAGGTTCCGGCCCAGGCCGGCGCCGCGCCCGGCTTCGCCGCGCCGCAGGGGGCCGCTCCGGCACCCGCCTTCGGTGCCCCGGCGCCGCAGGCCGCCCCGCAGGCCCCGGCTCCCGCTCCGTCCTTCGGCGCGCCCGCCCAGGCCCCGCAGGCACCCGCCCCGCAGCCGCAGGCGTACCCGCAGCACACCGCGCCCACCATGGCCGCGCCGATGGCCCCGGCACCGGCGGCGCCGCCGGCGTACGGTCAGCCGCCCCAGCAGCCCTACGGCCAGGTCCCCCCGCCCGCCCCGGCACCCGCGCCCTACGGGCAGCAGCCCCAGCCCGGCTACGGCCAGGTACCGGGTCAGGTCCCCGGGCAGCAGCCGCCGGCTTACGGCCAGCAGCCGCCCGGGTACGGCCAGCAGCCCGGCTACGCCCAGCAGCCCGCCCAGGCCGCGGCGCCGGGCCTCGCCGCTGCCCTCCAGCCGTACAAGGAAGCCCCCACGGGCACCCGCTGGACCCCGCAGAACCAGCAGCTCATGCGCGTCGACCTCGCGATGGGCGGCCAGGCCGTCCTCGCCCGCCAGGGCAGCATGGTCCTGTACCAGGGCAAGGTCGACTTCAGCTACAAGGGCGCCGGCTTCGCCGGCCGCATCGTCGGCAACGCCACCGGCCAGGAGATGCAGCTGATGCGTTGCACCGGCCGCGGCCAGGTCTTCCTCGCCGAGAACGGCGCCCACCTGCACGCCATCGAGCTGCAGGGCGACGGAATCTGCGTCTCCGCCGAGAACGTGCTCGCCTTCGACGAGTCGCTCCAGCACGAGGTCCGCCGCATCGAGGGCCACGGCATCCCCGGCGGCGCCCTGTTCACCATGCAGTTCCAGGGCACGGGCACGGTGATCGTGAAGACGCACGGCGTCCCGGTCGTCCTCCCCGTCACCCCGACCACCTTCGCGGACAGCAACGCCATCGTGGCGTGGTCCTCCGCCGCGCAGGTGATCCTGTCCAGCCAGGTCCGGCTCCGGCGCAACGCCTACCCCGGTCACAGCGGGGAGACCGTGAACCTCCAGTTCCGCGGTGCTCCCGGCAACTTCATCGTCGTCCAGCCGTACGAGGTCTGAGGGAGCCCGACATGAACGCAATGAACCAGCTCGCGGGCTTCGCCCCGACCCCCGTCACGGCCCGCATGGAGAACCACGGCCGGGCCATGCTCAAGGTCGCCATGCAGAGCGGCCAGGACCTCTTCGCCCGCACCGGCTCGATGGTCGCCTACGAGGGCTTCGTCCAGTACGAGCCCAACCCGCCGGCCGTCCGCCAGATGGCCTCGCAGTGGATCACCGGCGAAGGCGCACCGCTCATGAAGTGCACCGGCGACGGCCTGCTCTACCTCGCCGACTACGGCGCCGACGTCGTCGTCATCAACCTCAACAACGACTCGCTCTCGGTCAACGGCACCAACCTGCTCGCCTTCGACGCGCACCTCCAGTGGGGCGTCGAGCGGGTCAAGGGTCTCGCCAAGTTCGCCGGCCAGGGCCTGTTCAACGTGGAGGTCGCGGGCACCGGATGGGTCGCCCTCACCTCTCGCGGCACCCCGATCGTGGTCGACTGCGGGCGCGGCGAGGACGAGACGTACGTCGACCCCGACGCGCTCGTCGCCTGGTCGCCGAATCTCAAGGTCAAGGGCAAGCGAAGCTTCAAGGCCTCGTCGATGCTCGGCCGGGGCAGCGGGGAGGCCTACCAGATGGCCTTCTCCGGCCAGGGCATCGTCGTCGTACAGCCCAGCGAGGACAGCACCGACCGGCTCCGGGTCCGGGGCTGAGGGGGAGCGGACACATCATGCAGAGCGCACTTTTCGCCAACACCGAGGCGCAGTCCCAGGACCGGTACACCGTCCAGAACCCGCAGCTGCTGCGGGTCTCGCTGACCGGCACCGACGACGTACTCGCCCGCAAGGGCGCGATGGTCGCCTACCAGGGCATCATCGACTTCGACGGCGAGTACCAGTCGACCAGCCAGCGCAACGCCCGCGCCCGAACCGGCGAGGGCCTGGACCTCATGCGCTGCTCCGGTCAGGGCACGGTCTACCTCGCCAACCTGGCCCAGTACGTGCACCTGGTGGACGTGGAGCAGGAGGGCCTCACGGTCGACAGCAGCTACGTCCTCGCCCTGGACTCCACCCTGCACACCGAGGTCATCGCGGTGGACAGCCAGTACGGGATCTCCGGCTCCGGCAAGTACCAGCTCAACATCACGGGCCGCGGCAAGGTCGCGCTGATGACCTCCGGGCAGCCGCTGGCGATGCAGGTCACGCCCGACAAGTACGTCAACGTCGACGCGGACGCCATCGTCGCCTGGTCCACCGGGCTGCGGGTGCAGATGCAGGCCCAGACCCACTCCAGCGGCGTCTGGCGGCGCCGCGGCAACACCGGCGAGGGCTGGGAGCTCAGCTTCCTCGGCACCGGCATCGCGCTGGTCCAGCCCAGCGAGGCGATGCCGCCGCAGAACGCCCAGATCGGGCAGGGCGCCGCCGCGCAGTTCGGCATGGGGCAGCGCGGTTCCCACGGGCAGAACCAGAACAACGCCTGGAACTGACGGAGTACGACGAAGGGGCGGCCCCGTCAGGGACCGCCCCTTCGGCGCGCCCGCGGCTCCTCAGCCGCCGAGCCGCGCCAAGGTCGCCTCCAGCAGCCGTACGACCGAGGCGTCGGCCACCGCCGCCACCTCCTCGTACGGGAACCAGCGCAGGTCCAGGGACTCGTCGCTGATCTCCGCCTCCGCGCCGGCCGGGGCCAGCGCCGCGTACTGCACGTCCAGGTGCCAGTTGCAGGGCGCCGGGATCGGATGCCGGTCCAGCCGCACCGGCCCGCCGGGCAGCAGGCTCAGCCCCGACGCGATGCCCGACTCCTCGACGGCCTCGCGCAGCGCCACCGCGGCGAGCGTCTCGTCACCGGGCTCGCAGTGGCCGCCCATCTGGAGCCACATGCCCAGCTTCCTGTGCAGGGTCAGCAGTACGCGACCACGCACCGGGTCGATCACCAGGGCGCTGCCGGTGACGTGCCCGGCCTGGCAGGGCTTGTAGACCCCGTCCTCGTGGGCGGCGAGGTGCTCCAGGTAGACATCGCGCAGCTCGGGCTGGTCCTCGTAGCCCTTCAGGACGAGGACCGCGTCGTCGTGCAGGCTCACTTCTTCTCGTCGCCGTCCTCGTCGCGCTTCTCGGCGGCCTCGCCGAGCATCTTGTCGATCTCCGAGAAGTCCAGCTGCTCGTGGTGCACGAAGCCGTCCGGGTCGTCCAGGTCGGAGGCCGTCGGCAGCATGTCCGGGTGCTCCCACAGACCGTCGCGGCCGTCCACGCCGCGCGCGTCGGTGAGCGAGGCCCACAGCCGCGAGGCGTCGCGCAGCCGGCGCGGACGCAGCTCCAGGCCGATCAGCGTCGCGAAGGTCTGCTCCGCCGGGCCGCCCGAGGCACGCCGCCGGCGCATGGTCTCGCGCATCGCGTCGGCCGAGGTCAGCCGGGGCTTGGCCGCCTCGTGGACCACCGCGTCGACCCAGCCCTCGACCAGCGCGAGCGCCGTCTCCAGGCGGGCCAGGGCGGCCTTCTGCTCAGGGGTGTCCTGCGGCTGGAACATGCCGCCCTGCAGGGCCTCCTGCAACTGCTCCGGGTTCGACGGGTCCAGCTGGCCGACCACGTCCTCCAGCTTCGAGGTGTCGACCTTGATGCCGCGGGCGTAGCCCTCGACCGCGCCGAAGAGGTGCGAGCGCAGCCACGGCACGTGCGCGAACAGCCGGGCGTGCGCCGCCTCGCGCAGGGCCAGGTAGAGCCGTACCTCTTCCGAGGGGACGCCCAGGTCCTTGCCGAAGCTCTCGATGTTCAGCGGGAGCAGCGCGGCCTTCCCGGCCGGGCCCAGCGGCAGCCCGATGTCGGTGGAGCCGACGACCTCGCCCGCGAGCACGCCGACGGCCTGGCCGATCTGCTGGCCGAACATGGCGCCGCCCATGGAACGCATCATCCCGAGCAGCGGGCCCGCCATGGCCTGCATCTCCTCGGGCAGCACGCTGCCCATGGCCGCGCCCACGCGCTCGGCGACCGGGTCCACGAGCTCCTTCCACACCGGGAGGGTCGCCTCGACCCACTCGGCGCGGCTCCACGCCACGGCGGTGGTGGCGCCCGAGGGCAGCGAGGTCACGCCGTCCAGCCAGTGGTCGGCGAGGCGCACGGCCTCCTCCACGGCGGACTTCTCCGCGATGCCGACGCTCGTGTCCTTCACGCCGTCCGAGGTGCCCTGGGAAACGGTCTGGCGGGCGATGTCCTTGGCCATGTCCCAGTTCACGGGACCGCCCTCGTAGCTCAGCATCTGGCCGAGCTGCTGGAAGGCCGCGCCCAGGTCATTGGGGTTCATCGACCCGAACATCGCGGCGAACGGATTGTCCGCGCCGCCCGGGCCGCCGGCGCCGCCCGGCATGCCCATGCCCGGGAACCCGAACGGATTCGGGCCGCCCTGACCGCCCTGATTGCCCTTCTTCTTGCCCTCGTCGCCGTTGTCCGGCTCCTCCGGCGGAAGGCCGAATCCGAATGGGGTGTCGCTCACGGGTTTCCTCGGCTCGTAGGGCCGCCGGCGGGAGCCGACGGGCAATGGTCCGACAACACCACCCAGCGTAGACACCAGAGCCGCTTGTGGGCTCGGTGCTCCGCCGACTCCTGGGCTGCGGCAGGATGGACATCACCTGGTGGGTACGCGTCACGGCGCGTCCCCACTGAAGACAACCGCTGGAGACGCCTGGTGAGTTCCCCGGATCCGCAGTCGGATAAGCACAGCCGCGCGCCGCACGACGCCGAAATCCGCCCCGAGTACGGCGAGGGCGTCCCCGGTGTTCGCCAGCCGCGAAACCCGGCCCTGCGGGGCCCGGTGATCGCGGTGACCGGCGCCGCGACGGGGGTGGGTGCCGCCCTGGTGAACCGCCTGGCGGCGTCCGACGAGGTAAAGCAGGTCGTCGCCATCGACGAGCGGCGCGGCGAGTGCGCGTCCGCGCAGTGGCACGTCCTGGACGTACGCGACCCGGCGATCGCCGAGAAGCTGCGCGGCGCGGACGTGGTGGTCCACCTCGCGCTGGACCTCGACCTGGAGACGGACCCGGCGGCCCGTACGGCGTACAACGTCCGCGGGACCCAGACCGTGCTGACGGCCGCCGCGGCGGCCGGGGTGCACCGGGTCGTGCTCTGCACCTCGGCGATGGTCTACGGCGCCCTGCCGGACAACGACATCCCGCTCTCGGAGGACTCCGAGCTGCGGGCCACCGCCGAGGCGACCGGCGTCGGCGACCTGCTGGAGATCGAGCGGCTGGGGCGGCGGGCGCCGCGGGCGCACCCCGGGCTGAACGTGACCGTGGTCCGCCCGGCGGTGCTCGTCGGCGGTACCGACACCGCGCTGACCCGGTACTTCGAGTCCCCGCGCCTGCTGGTGGTGGCCGGCTCCCGGCCGACCTGGCAGTTCTGCCACGTGGAGGACCTGGTCAGCGCCCTGGAGTACGCGGCGCTGGAGAAGGTCGAGGGCGAGCTGGCCGTGGGCTGCGAGGGCTGGCTGGAGCAGGAGGAGGTCGAGGAGCTGAGCGGCATCCGCCGCATGGAGCTCCCCTCGGCGGTCGCGCTGGGCGCGGCGGCGAGGCTGCACCGCATCGGCCTGACGCCGTCGCCGGCGGGGGACCTGGCGTACACGATGCACCCGTGGGTGGTCAGCGTCAGCCGTCTGCACGCGGCGGGGTGGCGGCCGCGGTGGACCAACGAGGAAGTGCTGGCCGAGCTGCTCCAGGAGGTCTCGGGGCGGCACACCGTCGCGGGACGCCGGTTGGGGCGCAAGGACGCCACGGCCGCCGGTGCCGCGGGTGCGACGGTCGCGCTGCTGGGTGCCGCCGCCGTGGTCCGCGCGGCGCGGAGGCGGCGGGGGCTCTGACCCGGCCTGCCGGGGCCGGGCCCGGGCGTGGCCCCGTGCGGCGCCGCTGCCGGGGCTCCGCCCCGGACCCCGCGCCTCAAACGCCGGCGGGGCTGGAAGGTCGGGGCTCCGCCCCGGGCCCCGC
>NZ_JBHWJY010000100.1:14355-29462 GCF_042731135.1 Streptomyces sp. NPDC059874 | reverse complement strand
CTCTCCCGCGCCCTCGGCCGCGGGGGCCCCGGGCGGCCGCGGCGCGGCGTGCCGGTGCCCGCCCCCGCCGGGCCCCGGGCGTGCAGGCGGCCGGGCCTCCGTGCGGAGGGCCCGGCCACCTGTGACCTGCGGGGTGGCGCAGTCTAGAAGGCGGCCTCGTCGAGGTCCATCAGGGTGTTGTCGACGGCCTCGGCCAGCGCGCGCTGGACCGCGACGCCCGGGAGGACCTCGGCGGCGAAGAACTTCGCGGCGGCGATCTTGCCGGTGTAGAACGGCACGTCCTTGGCGGAGGCGCCCGCCAGCTTCTCGGCGGCCACGGCGGCGCCCTTGAGCAGCAGGTATCCGACGACCACGTCGCCCGAGGCCATCAGCAGGCGGGTGGTGTTCTGGCCGACCTTGTAGATGTTCTTGACGTCCTCGCCGGTGGCGGTGAGGTCGACGATCATCTGGCCGACGATGGCCTCCAGGTCCACGGCGGCCTTGGCGAGCGCGTCGCGCGCCGGGGCGAGCTCCTCGCCGCCGACGGCCTCGGCCAGGAACTTCTTGATCGTCTCGGAGAGGACGTTCAGGGAGGCGCCCTGGTCGCGGACGATCTTGCGGAAGAAGAAGTCCTGGCCCTGGATCGCGGTGGTGCCCTCGTAGAGGGTGTCGATCTTGGCGTCGCGGATGTACTGCTCGATCGGGTACTCCTGCAGGTAGCCGGAGCCACCGAAGGTCTGCAGGGACTGGGCGAGCTGCTCGTAGGACTTCTCCGAGCCGTAGCCCTTCACGATCGGCAGGAGCAGGTCGTTGAGGCCGATCAGGGAGGAGGCGTCCTCGCCGGCGGCCTGCTTGAGCTGGATGTCGTCCTGGACGGAGGCGGTGTAGAGGACCAGGGCGCGCATGCCCTCGGCGTACGCCTTCTGCGTCATGAGCGAGCGGCGCACGTCGGGGTGGTGCGTGATGGTGACCTTGGGCGCGGTCTTGTCCATGAAGTTCGCCAGGTCCGGGCCCTGCACGCGCTCCTTGGCGTACTCCAGCGCGTTCAGGTAGCCCGTCGACAGGGTCGCGATGGCCTTCGTGCCGACCATCATGCGGGCGAACTCGATGATCATGAACATCTGGCGGATGCCGTCGTGCTTGTCACCGATCAGCCAGCCCTTGGCGGGGTGCTGGTCGCCGAAGGTCATCTCGCACGTGTTGGAGGCCTTGAGGCCCATCTTGTGCTCGACGTTCGTGGCGTAGACGCCGTTGCGCTCGCCCAGCTCGCCGGTCTCCCAGTCGAAGTGGAACTTGGGCACGAGGAAGAGCGAGAGCCCCTTCGTCCCCGGGCCGTGGCCCTCGGGGCGCGCGAGGACGTAGTGGAGGATGTTCTCCTCCATGTCGTGCTCGCCGGACGTGATGAAGCGCTTCACGCCCTCGATGTGCCAGGAGCCGTCGGCCTGCTGGATGGCCTTGGTGCGGCCGGCGCCGACGTCCGAACCCGCGTCCGGCTCGGTGAGGACCATGGTGGAGCCCCAGCGCTTCTCCACGGCGATCTGCGCGATCTTCTTCTGCGCCTCGTTGCCCTCCTCGTGGAGGACGCCGGCGAAGGCCGGGCCGGAGGAGTACATCCAGATGGCCGGGTTCGAGCCGAGCAGGAGCTCCGCGTAGGCCCAGATGAGGGAGCGGGGCGAGACGGTGCCGCCGATCTCCTCGGGGAGGCCGAGGCGCCAGTACTCGGAGTCCATGAAGGCTTCGTAGCTCTTCTTGAAGGACGCCGGGACCGGGGCGGTGTTGGTGGCCGGGTCGAAGACCGGCGGGTTGCGGTCGGCGTCCGCGAAGGACTCCGCCAGCTCGTTCTCGGCGAGGCGGGCTATCTCGGACAGGACGTCCTTGGCGGTCTCGGAGTCCATCTCCTCGAACGGACCGGTGCCGTACAGCTTGTCGCGGCCGAGCACCTCGAAGAGGTTGAACTCGATGTCGCGGAGATTCGACTTGTAGTGCCCCATGGCGACGGCTCCGTTAAGGCTCGGGGAGAGAGGTTCCTCGTACATACCAATCGGTAACGTAATGATGCTACCCGCCGGTAATAACGGCAACCCTTCCGACCCGACTGTGACCAGGGTCAAGCTCGCACCGGACGGCCTCGGAGCCGGCCCGGGTCTGGCCCGGGTCTGGCCCGGGTCTGGCCCGGGTTCGACCGACGATGCATCCCGGAACTGACAACTCCGGTCCGACACGGGCAAGTTGCTGTCAAAAATGATTTCCGGAACAAATTCCTCCCCTCGTACAGTCCGACCTCGAGTCACAACGGGAGGATTGGTTAACCTTGAACATCAAGCGCACCATCGCCGCCGCCGGACTGGGTCTCACCCTTGCCCTCGGCCTCACCGTCAACGCGACCGCCGCCACCCCGGCCCCCGCCCCGCCCGCCGACGGCCCCGTCAACACCGGCCCCGCGGACCAGGCCGACCGCGACCGCGACGCCAAGGCCCGCAAGGGCAAGATCATGGGCCTCCACAAGGGCAAGAAGATCGACCTTGCCGGGAGCTGGGGCACCGCCACCGTCTGTTCCGAATACCCCGACCTGAGCGTCCGCTGTTTCGACACCGACGAGCAGGCCCAGGCAGACATGGCCGAGTACGCCAAGAAGGACGCACGCGCGCTCCCCAAGGTCCCCCAGGGCCGCAGCGCCAAGATCGGCCCCCAGACGGAGGCCGCCAAGAACGCCGCCGGCGCCGCGCCCTCCGGCGTCGAAGCCGCCCCCATGGCCATCGCGGGCACCCCGACCTGTGCCTTCGGCTGGGTCTGCATCTGGGAACACAAGAGCTATGACGGCCGCAAGCTCCAGTGGTCCGAGGACGGCACCAAGACCTTCGGTCAGTACGGCTTCCGCGACCAGACCACCTCCACCTGCAACAACGACCAGATCGGTGGCATGGCGCTGATCGACTACCGCGACAACATGCCCGACCCGGAGATCATCACCCCGCTCGGCGGCTGCTTCAGCAACCTCGCCAACAAGGACTACCCCGGCTGGGGCACCGGCTCGTGGAACGACCGCGCCGACGCCCTCAAGATGTGATCCCCGTCTGAACCCCTGACGCGCCGCGCCCCCGCCCACTACGGTCGGGGGCGCAGCCACATTCGCCGTCCCCGAGGAGCCCACCCCCATGCGGACTTCCTTGAAAGCCGCCGCAGTAGCCGTCGTCCTGGCGGCCGTCATCCTCTGGCTCGCCCTGGACAAGCCGTGGATCAGCGAACCCGAGGTGGACACCAAGCTTCCCCGCCCCACCGCCACCGCCACCGTCCCGTAGGGGCGGGAACGCGAACGGACGGCCGGGGAGTGCCACTTCGGGGCCCGTCCTCGTGGTCTCCGACGCCGCCCGGGTCGCCCTCGTCGACGGGCTGGGGGCCCGGTGACCGGATCTGACGGTCCCGGCGGGCCTCCGCCTCGGTAGGCTTCGGCCCATGTACGGCTACGACCAGAACGTGAGCGCGGGGCAGCAGCAGTACGCGCAGCCCCAGCAGGGCTACGCGCAGCAGCAACCGCCGCTGTACCCCGAGCCCTCGCCGCCGTCCCTCGCGGACGCGGTGCGCGCCTTCACGACCGGGTCGCTGTCCGCCGAGGACTTCCAGCAGATCTTCGCCTCCTCGAAGGTCTACTGCCCGCGCGGCGACACCCCGGGCTTCCTGGCGCTGCACAACACGCAGCAGCCGGTCATCCCGATGTTCACCACGCTCAAGGAGCTGCGCCGGTACGCCGGCAAGGAGTCCAAGTACTTCGTGATCACCGGCGCGGAGGTGATCGACCTGCTGCCCACCGGGTACGGCTTCGTCCTCGACATGGAGGGCGACCACCGGATGGTCTTCGACGCGAAGGCGGTCGAGCAGATGGTCGACTTCGCGATGCGCCGCATGTATGGCTGAGCCTTCCGGCTGAGGCCTGACTGGGCGGGGGCGGGCGGGATGCTGAGGGTGCACGTCACCACCGAGGACCTGCTCAACGTCACCTTCGCGAGCGAGCCGCTCCCGTTGGTGGAGCTGGCCATGGCGCTGGTCGCCTGGCAGCGCCGGGACGAGCAGGCGGTTTTCGGCCGCTGGCGCGGCCACGTCACCCGGGAGTTGCCGGGCCGGGTGCGGCCGCTGCTGGACCTGCTGCGCCCCGACGGCGACAACCCGCAGTTCGTCGAGCCGTACGACCGCACCCTGGAGGACGGCCTGTGCGCCGTACGGGAGGCGGGCCCGCGGCTCACTCCCGAGGAGCTGGGCCGCGCCGCCGCCCGGGCTCCCGGCTCCGATTCCTGGCTGCGCGCGCTGTGGCGGCAGGACCGCGAGGCGTGGGAGCAGCTCGACGGTGCGCTGCGGTCCGCGTACGAGGTGCTCGTCGCCCCGTACTGGCCGCGCATCCGGCAGTCCTTCCAGGCGGACGTGGCCTGGCGCACCCGGTTGTTGGCCGCCCACGGCATCAAGGCGTGTCTGGCCAGTACGCATCCGCGGGCGGGCTGGTCGGGAAGCGCGTTCGAGGTCGACGTGCGGCCCGACTACGAGGTCCGGCTCGGGGGGCGGGGGCTGACGCTGATGCCCTCGCCGTTCTGGACGGGGCGCCCGTTGATCGCGGAGGGGCCGGACGGCCCGTCGGGGGCGTACCTGCTGATGTACCCGGCGCTGACCCCGCTCCCGCTGGTCGGCCAGGGCCCGGCGGAGGGCGCGCTGGACGCGCTGCTGGGGCGTACCCGGGCGGCGGTGCTCCAGCTCTTGGTCCAGCAGCGCACCACCAGCGAGCTGGCGCGGGACCTGGACATCTCGCTCCCCTCGGTCTCGGAGCACACCCGCACCCTGCGCGCGGCCGGGCTGATCACCACCCGGCGGGACGGCAAGGCGGTCCTCCACGCGGCGACGGGCCTGGGCGTGGACCTGCTGCACAGCGGCGGTTGAACGTTTCGGCGAGGACCGAAAGCATCGCGGCCGTGTCGCCGGCTGCCGAGTATCGGTGCTGCGGGGGAATCCACGGGGGGTCCCCCGCCCCATCTACGAGGAGGCAGTGATGGCTCGCACGTCGATCCGTACGAAGCTCGCCGCAGTGGCGGCCACCGGGATGCTGGCGCTGGGCACGGGGGTCCTGGCGGCGGCGCCCGCCGAGGCCGCGGCGGCCGCGTGGTGCGGGGTGAGCGGCGGGAAGCTCTACTGCGGCAACGACGCACCCGTCGACATGTACCGCAACGCCAGCTACAGCGCTCCGTGGGTGGACACCCTCAAGACCAACCCGAGCGTCTTCAACTGTTGGACCAAGAACGAGGGCACCACTTGGTACGGCGCCTACGGCGACGTGACGGGCCGCTTCGGCTTCGTCCCGGCCTCGGTCGTGTGGACGTCTTCGGCCTTCGACTCCAACCCGGGTGCGTACGGGATGAACCACTGCTGATCGGTCGCTGACCTGCGCGTATGTGCCCACGAGGCCCCCGGGGAATGTCCCCGGGGGCCTTCGCGTTCTGTCGGGTGTGGCAGAAAGTTCGAGTTTCAACTAAACTCGAAGCAGAAGGAGGTCCTGACCATGCCCGCAGTGACTGTTGAGAACCCGTTGACCCTTCCGCGAGTGGCCGAGCCGCAGGCCGCCGTCGCGCGCAAGGTGCTGGCCGTCGTTTCCGCTCCCGGTGGGTTCGAGGGCGAGGGATTCCCGGTGCGCCGCGCGTTCGCCGGGATCAACTACCAGTACCTCGACCCGTTCATCATGATGGATCAGATGGGCGAGGTGGAGTACGCGCCGGGCGAGCCCAAGGGCACTCCCTGGCACCCGCACCGCGGCTTCGAGACCGTCACGTACCTGATCGACGGAACCTTCGTCCACCAGGACAGCAACGGCGGCGGCGGAGTCATCAACGGCGGTGACACCCAGTGGATGACCGCCGGTTCGGGCCTGCTGCACATCGAGGCCCCGCCGGAGGCCCTCGTCGTGTCCGGCGGGCTGTTCCACGGCCTCCAGCTGTGGGTCAACCTCCCGGCCTCGGACAAGATGATGCCCCCGCGCTACCAGGACATCGGCGGCGGCCAGGTCCAGCTGCTGACCACCCCCGACGGCGGCTCCCTGCTCCGCGTGATCGCCGGCGAGCTCGACGGCCACCAGGGCCCGGGCATCACCCACACCCCGATCACGATGATCCACGCGACCGTCACCCCGGGCGCGCAGATCACCCTCCCGTGGCGCGAGGACTTCAACGCCCTCGCGTACGTCATGGCCGGGCGCGGCTCGGTCGGCGTCGACCGCCGGCCGGTCCACACCGGGCAGACGGCCGTCTTCGGCGAGGGCGGCTCGATCACGGTGCGGGCGGACGAGTCCCAGGACTCCAACACCCCGGACCTGGAGATCGTCCTCCTCGGCGGGCGTCCGATCCGGGAACCGATGGCGCACTACGGGCCGTTCGTCATGAACAACAAGCACGAACTCCAGCAGGCCTTCGACGACTTCCAGGCCGGGCGGCTGGGCACCATTCCCACCACCGCGCGCACGGGCCTCGGCCACCGGGGCACCGGCCAGGTGGACGAAGAGACGGCCTGAGCCGGCCCAGGCGGGCCCCAAGCGGACCTACGCGGGCCCGGGCGTCGCATCCTCGGCGTACCGGGCCCGGAGTTCCGAGATCACCCCGAAGAGGGCCGCGGCCAGCGGTACCGCGAGCAGCATCCCGAGGATCCCGGCGACGCTCGCCCCGGCCGTGATGGCCAGCATGACCACCGCCGGGTGCATCTGCACCGTGCGGCTCTGCACCACCGGCTGCAGCACGTTGCCCTCGATCACCTGCACCGCCAGCACCACGCCCAGGGTCCACAGCGCGACCACCCAGCCCCGGTCGGCGAAGGCGACCAGGACCGCGATGGCGCCGGACAGGAAGGCTCCGAGGTAGGGGATGTAGGCCGTCACGAAGACGAGGGCGCCCAGGCCCACCGCCCCCGGCACCCTCAGGATCAGCAGGCCCGCGGTGATCAGTACGGCGTCGATCAGCGCGATGAAGGTGGTGCCGCGCATGAAGCCCTCGACGGCCTCGAAGGCGCGCCTGCCCATCGCCTCGATCATGTCGCCCGAACGGCTGGGCACCAGGGATCGAAGGCCGGCCGCGGCCCGGTCGGAGTCGCGCAGGAAGAAGAAGATCAACAGCAGGGCGAGGAGGGCGGTCGCGAGCATCTGGCCGACCACGCTGAGACCGGTGAGCACGCCGGATGCGGCCGTGCCGCCGAACTTCGACAGCAGGTCCTTCGAGTTCTTGGCGAGGTCCTCCAGCGAGGTGCCGGCCGCCCCGAAGTGTTCGGCGAGGTCCTTGCCCGCCTTGCGCAGCGAGTCGATGATCTGGTCGCCCGTCTCGATCAGCGCCAGCACGACGACGTACGCCGCCCCGCCGACCACCGCGACCACGGCCAGGCAGGTGAGCGCGGCGGCGAGGGAACGGTTCACCCGCATCCGGATCAGCCGCCGGTGCATCGGCCCGAGCAGGGCCGTGCCGAGCAGGGCGAGCAGCACCGGGGTGACGGCGGCCTTGAAGGTGACGCACAGCCAGATCAGGACCGCCACCACGCCGGTGGCGAGGAGGAAGACGACGCACCAGGCGGCCAGCCGCCGGACGGGCTCGGGAAGCAGGGAGCTCAGCACCTCGTCATCCAACCACTTCTGATGATCGGTTCGGACCAGTGGCTCAGCAACTGGTCACTTGGTCGATCGGGTCGGTGGTGCAGGTGTCCCGTCCGGGTCCGCCGTCGACCGTCTCGGCGATGCCGTCCTGGGTGTTGACGGTGTCGGCGCCGGGGCCCGCGTCGATGGTGTCGGTGCCGGGACCTGCGGTGATGGTGTCGTTCCCGGCTTCGCCGGTGAGGGAGTCGTTGCCCGCGCCGCCGTCGAGCGAGTCACCGCCCGCCCCGCCGATGAGGGTGTCGTTGCCGGTGCCGGCGTACAGGGTGTCGGCGCCGGAGCGGCCGTTCAGGGTGTCGTCGCCGCCGAGGCCGCAGATCACGTCGCTGCCGCTGGTGCCGGTGAGGAGGTCGTTGCCGGAGGTTCCGATGATCGTGCAGCCGAGCGGGTTGTTGACGGTGGTCTGGGCGGTGGCCGTGTTGTTGTCCGGGTTCGTATCGGCCTCGGTCGCCGTGACGGTGGCGGAGTTGGTGAGCGTGCCGAGCTGTTCCGTTTCAACGGTGATGGTCACGGTGGCGGAGGCGCCGGCCGCGAGGGTGCCGAGATCGCAGCTGACCGCGAGGGTGCAGGTGCCCTGGGTGCTGGTGGCCGATACGGGGACCACGCCGGCCGGGAGCGTGTCGGTGACGGAGACCCCGTGCGCGTCTTGCGACGCGGGGCTGTTGGTCACGGTGAGGGTGTAGGTGAGGGTGTCGCCGATGGCCACGGGGTCGGGGGAGTCGGTCTTGGTGACAGCCAGGTCGGCGGTCGGGGGGTCGGGCAGGTACCGGGCAGTGCCGAAGTCCGCCGGGCCGGCGGATCCGGCCGCGACGAACCTGCCGTCGGGGTACAGGGCCAGGGCGTTGGCGTCGTCGTTGGCGGTCCCGGGGATGTTGGTCAGGACCGCCCCGTCACCGCTGAAGGTCGTGTCGGGGTCGCCTGCCGTGGTGTGCCGGGTGATCGCGAAGCTGCCGACGCCGTTGGTGGAGAAGGACACTCCGGCGGTGAGGATCTTTCCGTCGGGCTGCAGTTTCACAGCCCTTGCCGCGTTGAGGGTGCCCACGTTGAAGAACAGCTTTCCCGTACCGTTGAAACCGAAGGCCGGATCGAGAGTGCCGTCGGTGAGGTATCGGGCCATCCCCAAGTCGGTGTTCACGTTGTCGCCGGTGTCGCCTGCCGCGACGAGTTTGCCGTCCGGCTGCACGGTGATGGCGCTCGCCGCCTCGCTGCCCCCGCTGATCGTGGTGTCGACCCAGCCGGTCGCTCCGAACTTGTCGCCCGGGGTGGAGTCGTCGGCGGTGCCGTCGTCGTAACTGCCGTTGGCGTTGAAACGGAGCACGCGCCACGTCGTGGGATTGAAGATGTCGTGCTGGATGGAGCCCGCGAGGGCGAGCTTCCCGTCGGCCTGGAGCGCCGCACCGCCGACCTCTCCGAAGCCGAAGTCGTCCTCCAGCCAGGAGGTCGCGACCCTGCCGGGTCCGGCCCCGCTGACTCCGGCAGCCGTGCCGCCGAAGGTGGTGTCGAGGATGCCGTCGCTGGTGAAGCGGGCCGCGGCGAAGGCGGGTGCGCCTGCCCACTCGGCCGTGCCCGCCGCGAGGATCTTGCCGTCCGGCAGTACGAACAGCTGCTTGATCGTGTCGGGGTCCTGGGTGAACTGGAAAGTCGTGCTGGTGATGCCGTCGCCGCCGCCGAAGGTCGTGTCGATGCTGCCGTCGGCGTTGTAGCGGACGATGGTGAAGTCGATGCCGCTCGCGGTGCCGATGAAGGCGCCTCCGCCGACCAGGAGCTTGCCGTCCGGCAGGACCACGACCGAGTAGGCGGTGTCGACCGCGCCGGTGAAGTCCGTCCGCACGATGCCGTCGCCCTCGCCGAAGGTCGTGTCGGGGCTGCCGTCGGCGTTGTAGCGGACCACCGCCCAGTCGCGGGTGATGCCCTCGGTCCCGGTGAGGGCGTCGCCCACCACCACGACCTTGTCGTCCGGTTGCACGGCGACACCGCGAGCGGTGTCCACACCGGTGCCGATGCTCGTGACCACGGTGCCGTCGCCCGAGAACGACAGGTCCAAGTCACCCGCCGCCGCGTACGCACTTCCCATCTGGGCCAGTGCGGTCGCCGCCGCCAGGGCCGCCACGCCGAGGGCCGTTCTCCACCCGCTCAAGGTGTGCTCCTTGTCGCCTGCCACCTGGTTCGTCGAACAGGGTGCGGCGGCGCAGGTGACGCGCAGTGAGTGCCACGCCGGGCAGGCCGGTGCTATCGGCCGAACATCATCACGCTGGGTCAGCCGGTGTCGGGCTGCTTCGACTGCTCGCCCAGCTCGAACCAGATCGACTTGCCCTCGCCCCGCGGGTCCACTCCCCAGGTGTCGGCCAGCATCTCCATCAGCAGCACCCCGCGCCCGCTGGAGGCCATCTCGCCCGGGTGCCGCTTGTGCGGGAGCTCGTCGCTGGCGTCCGCGACCTCCACGCGCAGCCGGCGGACGCCCAGCTCGCCCACCGCCTCCGCGACCAGCAGCGCGTCGCCGTCGGTGTGCATGAGTACGTTCGTCACCATCTCGGAGACCATCAGCACCGCCGAGTCCACCTGTTCCTCGTCGGCCCAGTCGTGCAGCAGCTCCCGGATCTGCTGCCGGGCGCCCGCGATCCGCTCGGGCTCGGCCTGCGCCACGGTCAGCATCGTGCGGCGGGCCGGGCGGGCCGGGTGCAGCAGCGGGGTCCCGCAGCCGCAGCCCTCGCCCTCGCGGCACAGCAGGACCACGGCTATGTCGTCCTCGCGGCGGTCGGCCAGCGGGCCGGTGGTGTGGTGCGAGGACGGCCCGTGCACGGCCTGGACCAGCAGGTCGGCCAGCTTTTCGAGGTGGCCGCCGTCGACGTGCCCGTCCTCCGGGCCCTCGGGGTCGGGGGTATCGGACTCCAGGATCGCGCGCAGCCGCGCCCAGCCGGTGTCCAGGTCGTGCCCGCCGGTCTCGATGAGCCCGTCGGTGCAGAGCATCATCGTCTCGCCGGGCTCCAGGGTGAACCGGGTCGTGGGGTAGTCCGTGTCGGGGACGATCCCGAGCGGGAGCCCGCCCGCGGTGGGCCGCATCAGGACGGTGCCGTCCGTCATCCGGATCGCCGGATCGGGATGGCCGGCGCGGGCCACCTCCAGCATCCCGGTGCGGGGGTCGCACTCCGCGTACAGGCAGGTCGCGAAGCGCGGGCTCTGGAAGTCGGAGTCCTCGTCCGAGTCGGCCTCCTGCGAGGAGCACAGCCCGGCGAGGAAGCGGGAGGCGCGCGAGAGCACCGCGTCGGGGCGGTGGCCCTCCGACGCGTAGGCGCGCACGGCGATCCGCAGCTGGCCCATCAGCCCGGCCGCCCGCACGTCGTGGCCCTGTACGTCGCCGATGACCAGCGCGAACCGTCCCGAGGGCAGCGGGATCATGTCGTACCAGTCGCCGCCGACCTGGAGCCCGCCGCCCGTCGGGACGTACCGCGCGGCGATCTGCATGCCGGGGATCTCCGGGCCGAGCTGGGGCATCATCGACCGTTGCAGGCCGGTGGTGAGTTCCCGCTCGGATTCGGCCACTCCGGCGCGCTGGAGCGCCTGGGCGAGCATCCGTGCGACGGTCGTCAGGACGGAGCGTTCGTCGGGGGAGAAGGACACCGGGTGCTTGAAGGCGGCCATCCAGGCGCCCATGGTGCGCCCGGCCACGATGAGCGGCAGGAAGGCCCAGGAGGTCCGGCCGAAGCGCTGGGCGAGCGGCCAGGTGGCCGGGAAGCGCCGTTTGTAGTCCTCGGGGGTGGGCAGGTAGATCGCCCGGCCGGTACGGACGACCTCCGCGGCCGGGTAGGCGGTGTCGAGCCGCATGTCGGAGAAGGGGCCCTCGTCGCCGGGACCGTGCCCGTGGTGCCCGATGATCGACAGCCGGTCCCCGGCCACGCCGAACACGGCCAGCCCGTCCGGACTGAAGCCCGGCATGGACAGCGAGGCCGCGACCCGCAGCACCTCCGCCGTGGACCGGGCCTCGGCCAGCGCCCGACCCGCGTCCAGCAGGAAGGCCTCGCGGGAGCGCCGCCAGTCGCCGGTGATCGGGGTGTGCGCGGCGGTGGTGCCGGGCTGCGGCTCGGCGATCTCCTGGATGGTGCCGATCAGCTCGTAGTCGAGGCGGCCGTCCGCCGTCCGGTTCTCCAGGGGCTTGGAGCGGCTGCGTACGGTGCGCAGGACGCGGCCGTCCTCGTCCATGATCCGCAGCCGGGCCTCGGCGAGGGTGCCCTCGGCGACGGCCAGGTTCACGATGCCGTTGATCTCGTTCCAGTCCACCGGATGGAACCGGGACCGTACGGCGACCTCCGCGAGCTCCACCGGCTCCGCGGGCAGACCGAGGAGCCGGGCGGCCTCGCCGTCGAGGGAGACCGTCCCGGAGGCGTTGTCCCATCGCCACAGGCCCGTCGCGATGGCGGACAGGACATCCTCGGTGCGCACTCGGCCATCTTTACAGGTCATACGACTGACGTGCCTGTTCGCGGGGTCCGCCGGGCGAGCCCGGGGCGTCCCCGGGGCGTCCTCGCGGCCTCCTCGCGGCCTCCTCGGGGCGTCCCCGAGGCGTGCCCGACCCGGCCCCCGCCCGGACGGTAACCTTGGGACGGTTGAATCCACCCTGGTATCGCGAAGAACTGGATGACTGATGCATCGGTACAGGTCCCACAAGTGCGACGAGCTTCGTGCCTCGGACGTCGACACTGACGTCCGGCTGAGCGGCTGGCTGCACAATCGTCGAGACCTGGGCGGCATCCTCTTCATCGATCTGCGTGACCACTACGGCATCACGCAGATCGTGGCCCGTCCCGGCACCGCCGCCGCCGCCGTCCTGGAGAAGCTCTCCAAGGAGACCGTGGTCCGGGTCGACGGCAAGGTCGTCTCGCGCGGCGCCGAGAACATCAACCCCGAGCTGCCGACCGGCGAGATCGAGATCGAGGCCGCCGAGGTCGAGGTGCTCGGCGCGGCCGCCCCGCTGCCCTTCACCATCAACACCGACGACGGTGTGAACGAGGAGCGGCGCCTGGAGTACCGCTTCCTCGACCTGCGCCGCAAGCGCATGCACGACAACATCATGCTGCGCTCGGCGGTCATCGCGTCGATCCGCTCGAAGATGGTGGCCCTCGGCTTCAACGAGATGGCGACCCCGATCCTCACCGCGACCTCTCCCGAGGGCGCCCGTGACTTCGTCGTGCCGTCCCGCCTGAACCCGGGCAAGTTCTACGCCCTGCCGCAGGCCCCGCAGCAGTTCAAGCAGCTGCTGATGATCTCCGGCTTCGACCGGTACTTCCAGATCGCGCCCTGCTTCCGCGACGAGGACGCCCGCGCCGACCGCTCGCCGGGCGAGTTCTACCAGCTCGACGTGGAGATGTCCTTCGTCGAGCAGGAGGACGTCTTCCAGCCGATCGAGCGTCTGATGACCGAGATCTTCACGGAGTTCGGCAAGGGCCGCGAGGTCACCTCGCCGTTCCCGCGGATCCCGTTCCGCGAGTCGATGCTGAAGTACGGCAACGACAAGCCCGACCTGCGCGCCAAGCTGGAGCTCGTCGACATCACCGACGTGTTCGAGGGCTCGGAGTTCAAGGCGTTCGCCGGCAAGCACGTCCGTGCCCTGGCCGTGCCGGACACCGCCGCGCAGCCGCGCAAGTTCTTCGACGGCCTCGGCGAGTACGCGATCTCGCTGGGCGCCAAGGGCCTGGCCTGGGTCCGCGTGGGCGAGGACGGTGCCCTGACCGGCCCGATCGCCAAGTTCCTCACCGAGGAGAACGTCAAGGTCCTCACCGAGCGCCTGGGCCTGGCCGCCGGCCACGCCGTGTTCTTCGGCGCGGGCGAGTTCGACGAGGTCTCCAAGATCATGTCCGGCGTCCGGGTCGAGGCGGCCAAGCGCGCGGGCCAGTTCGAGGAGAACGTCTTCCGCTTCTGCTGGATCGTCGACTTCCCGATGTACGAGAAGGACGAGGAGACCGGCAAGATCGACTTCTCGCACAACCCCTTCTCCATGCCGCAGGGCGGCATGAAGGACCTGGAGGAGAAGGACCCGCTCGACATCCTGGCCTGGCAGTACGACATCGTCTGCAACGGCATCGAGCTGTCGTCGGGTGCCATCCGCAACCACGAGCCCGAGGTCATGCTGAAGGCCTTCGAGATCGCCGGTTACGAGGCCGAGACCGTCGAGCGCGAGTTCGCGGGCATGCTGCGCGCGTTCCGCCTCGGCGCCCCGCCGCACGGTGGCATCGCCCCGGGCGTGGACCGCATGGTCATGCTGCTGGCCGACGAGCCGAACATCCGCGAGACCATCGCCTTCCCGCTGAACGGCAACGCGCAGGACCTGATGATGGGCGCGCCGACGGTGCTGGAGGAAGCCCGCCTGCGCGAGCTGAACATCGCGCTGCGCAAGCCGGTGGAGACGAAGCCGGCCGACGCCAAGCCGATCGCCGAGGCCGTGCACCCGGATGCGGCGCGGTAGTCCTCACACGGCATGAGGAAGGGGCCCGGGATCACATCCCGGGCCCCTTCCCTTTTGCTTGCCTTGGTTTGGCCCTGGTCGCTCAGAAGCGTTCGAGGAGGCCCTTGGCCAGGGCGGTGGACGTCAGCTCCGTGGGGGCGGGGCCGGCGTGGAAGAAGCCGGCGTTCTCGGCGTCCAGCTTGCGCAGGAAGTCGAAGGCCTTGGAGTCGTGCTCGCCGAAGGCGACGAACTGCCAGTGGATGCCGGGGGCGGTGGTGGCCGCATCGGCGATCGCCTGGCGGGCGGGGCGGACGTTGTCGGGGGCGCCGTCCGTCTGGAACACGACCAGGGCCGGGCCCTCGCCGCCGTCCTTCTGGTACCGCTCGACGACGGCCTCGACGGCCACGTGGTAGCTGGTGCGGCCCATCCGGCCGAGCTCGGCGTGGCGGGACTCGACCCAGGCCTCGTCGTGGCCGTCGAGGGACAGGTCCGCGGTGCCGTCCACGTCCGTGGAGAAGAACACGGTGTGCACGGTCGCCGCCTCGTCGAGGTGCGCGGCGAGGGCGAGGGCGTGGTCGGCGAGGTGCTGCGCACTGCCGTCCTTGTAGAAGCCGCGCATCGAGCCGGAGCGGTCCAGCACGAGGTACACCTTGGCCCGCGCCCCGGTCTTCCCCTTGCCCCGCAGCACCTGCCCGACGGCCTTGTACGCCCCGACCGTCCCGGGCGCGACCCGCTTCACGGCGGCCAACGCGTGCGCGGCCGCCTCCGGCGCGGTCGCCTGGTCCTCCACCTCGGGCTGCTCCGCAGCCGCCGTGGGCTCGTCCTGGTCTTCGGCCTTGGCAGCGGCCAGGGGCTCCGCCTCGGGCTCGGGCTGCTCCGCGGCGGGAGCTTCGGCGGCAGGCGCCTCCGCCTCCGGCGCGGTCGCCTCGGCGGCCTCCACCTCGGGCTGGTCCTGCGCCTGCGGGGCGTCAGCCTCTGGCTGGTCCGCAGCCGCCGCGGCGGGCTCCGCCGTGGGCTCGTCCTGGTCTTCGGCCT
>NZ_JBHWJY010000100.1:0-14256 GCF_042731135.1 Streptomyces sp. NPDC059874 | reverse complement strand
GCTCGGGCTGGTCCTGCGCCTGCGGGGCGTCAGCCTCTGGCTGGTCCGCAGCCGCCGCGGCGGGCTCCGCCGTGGGCTCGTCCTGGTCTTCGGCCTCGGCGGCGGCCAGGGGCTCCGCCTCGGGCTCGGGCTGCTCCGCGGCGGGGGCTTCGGCGGCGGGCGACTCCGCCTCCGGCGCGGTCGCCTCGGCGGCCTGCGGCTCGGGCTGGTCCTGCGCCTGCGGCGCCTCGGCCTCGTCCTGCTCCGCAGCGGCCGTGGTCGCCTCGGCGTCCTGCGGTTCGGGCTTGTCCTGCGCCTGCGGGGCGTCGGCCTGGGGCTGTTCGGCGGCGGCCGGGACCGGGTCCGCCGTGGGCTCGGCCGGGGCGGCGGCCAGGGGCTCCGCGTCAGTGGTGGTCGGCGGCTCCGCCGGGGAGGAATCCGGGCCGGGCTTCGCCGCAGGCGCGCGGCGGGCTTCCGGGACGGTGGGGTCCGCCGTGGGGGCGGGCGCCGTGAGGAGGGTGCCCGGTTCGCGGTCTCGCGGAGCGGACTGCGGTGGAACGGACGGGTTGTCGAACGACGCGGCGACCAGTTCGGCCGCAGCGTCCAGCGGGGTGCGTTCCGCCTGGTTCGGGACAGCCGCCGAAGGGGCGCCCGAGGTCTCCGGAACCGGTTCCGCAGACCGTCCGAACACCTTGCGCAACAAGCTCCGAATACCCATGGGCCAGGCCTTTCGCATGAGTGCGTGCGTCATTTGTCCGTGCTGCGCGGATGATCCCTGCCCAGAGTGGACACGTAAGGTTATCGGCCGCCCGGCTGGATCTTCGGGAGGGGCGCCCTTCGTGGCGCCCGGCCCCCCAAACGCACCCACACTGTCCGTGAACTCCCGCTCCGACGTGCCGGGTTCACCGACCGTTCATCCCTCCGCCGCCGCTTCGGCGCAACCCGCGCCTACCGTCACGGCTGGATTGTTCCGACACGTTGTCGGCGCCCACGCAGCTACTCGGAGGACACTCGTGCGCAAGCTTCTGCCGCTCATCGGCAACCCGCATGGGAGCGGTCGGTCCGCTCTCACCTGTCGCTACCGCTGTGGCGACGCATGCTTCCACGAGGTGCCGAACACCAGCGACAACGAGTACGCCGGCGACGTCATAGCCAAGGCCTACTCCCGTCGCTCGATGCTGCGTACGGCGGCCGTCGTCACCGTCGCCACCGCCGGCGGTACGGCCATCGCCCTCAGCGGCCCCGGCCAGAGCGCCAACGCGAACCCGGCCGGCGAGGCCACCACCGCCGGTGCCGAGGGGGCCGGCCAGGCCGCCCGCGGTCTGCGCTTCACGCCCGTCGCGCCGAACACCGCCGACCAGGTCTCCATCCCCGAGGGCCACGACCAGAACGTGGTCATCCGCTGGGGCGACCCGATCATCAAGGGTGCCCCGGGCTTCAACGCCGACAAGCAGACCGCCGCCGCCCAGGCCGGTCAGTTCGGTTACAACAACGACTTCCTGAGCCTCCTCCCCCTCGGTGGGAAGTACGAGCGCCAGCAGCTGCTCGTGGCCAACCACGAGTACACGGACGAGATCCTCATGTTCAAGGGCTACGACCCGGCCAACCCGACCCGCGAGCAGGTCGAGATCGCCTGGGCCGCGCACGGCCTGTCCGTGGTCGTCGTCCAGGAAGACCACCGCAGCGGCAAGCTGACCGCCGTCAGCCGCCACGAGCTCAACCGTCGCCTCCACACGACGAGCGAGTTCAAGATGGCCGGCCCGGCCGCGGGCAGCGCCCTGCTGAAGACCTCGGTCGACCCGACCGGCACCAAGGTCCTCGGCACGCTCAACAACTGCGCCGGTGGCACCACCCCGTGGGGCACCACCCTCCACGGCGAGGAGAACTTCAACCAGTACTTCGCCAACGGCGGCTCCGTCACCGACCCCGTCCAGGCCGCGCGGCTCAAGCGCTACGGCATCACCGGCGCCGCCTCCGAGCGCAAGTGGGAGCGGTTCGACAAGCGCTTCGACGTGGCGCAGGAGCCCAACGAGTCGAACCGCTTCGGCTGGGTCGTCGAGCTGGACCCGCACGACCCGAACTCGGTCCCGCGCAAGCGCACCGCGCTCGGCCGCTTCAAGCACGAGGCCGCGCAGCCCCGTCTGACCGTGGACGGCCGTCCCGTCGTCTACATGGGCGACGACGAGCGCTTCGACTACTTCTACAAGTTCGTGTCGAGCAAGCAGATGAAGAAGGGGAACAGCCGCGCGGCGAAGGAGCACAACCTGACGCTCCTCGACGAGGGCACCCTCTACGTCGCCAAGCTCACCGGTGACTCCCCGGCTGCCGAGATCGACGGCACCGGCAAGCTCCCCACCGACGGCCAGTTCGACGGCACCGGCGTGTGGATCAAGCTCGCCACCGGCAACGTCTCCCACGTCGAGGGCATGACCGCCGAGGAGGTGTACGTCTTCACGCGCCAGGCCGCCGACAAGGTGGGCGCCACCAAGATGGACCGCCCCGAGGACGTCGAGCCCTCCCCGCGTACCGGTCGCGTCTACGTCGCGCTGACCAACAACACCGACCGCGGCAAGCCCGGCAAGGCGGAGGGCGCGACCGAGGCGAACCCGCGCAACCAGAACAAGCACGGCCAGATCCTGGAGCTCGCCGAGTACTTCGACGACCCGGCGGGCGAGGGCTTCGCCTGGCGGCTCTTCCTGGTCGCCGGTGACCCGAACGACCCGGCCACCTACTTCGCGGGCTTCCCGAAGGACAAGGTCAGCCCGATCTCCTGCCCGGACAACGTGGCCTTCGACCCGCACGGCAACCTGTGGATCTCCACGGACGGCAACCAGCTCGGCTCCCACGACGGCCTGTTCGGTGTCGCCACGGCCGGTGAGCGCCGCGGTGAGCTGAAGCAGTTCCTGACGGTCCCGCGCGGCGCCGAGACCTGCGGCCCGATCATCCAGGACAAGCGCGTCCTGGTCTCCGTCCAGCACCCGGGCGAGATCGACGGCGCGTCCGTCGAGAAGCCCCAGTCGGTGTGGCCCGACGGACCGGGCAAGATCGTCCGCCCGGCGGTCGTGTCGGTCTGGCGCAAGGACGGCAAGAACATCGGCGTCTGACCGATGCGTTGACGGTTGACCGTTTCACGTGAAACATCCGCTCCGGTGGATGTTTCACGTGAAACACCCCTCAACTCCCTTGGGGCAGGCGGCCCACGGGAAGCCTGAGTGTGGTGATCGCACCGCCATCGGGCGCGTTGGCGAAGCTCAGCTCGATCTCCAGTACCGCCGCCTGCCCGGCCACGATCGTCAGCCCCAGCCCGTGGCCGCGCCCCCGGCCGGGGTCCCCGGTGCGGAAGCGCTGCGGGCCGTGCTCGATCAGTTCGGCCGGATATCCGGGCCCGTGGTCGCGGACCACCACGACGGGCCCGTCCACGGTCACCTCCACCGGCGGCCGGCCGTGTTTGTGGGCGTTCGCGAGCAGGTTGGCCAGGATCCGGTCCAAGCGTCGCCGGTCGGTCAGCACCGCCGCGTCACGGATCACCCGAACCGAGGCGGCCAGCCGGGTCCCGGCGACGGCCCGTTCCACCGCGCGCCCGAGTTCCACCCGACTCAGGTCGGCCCGCTCGACTCCGGAATCCAGCCGGGAGATCTCCAACAGGTCCTCGGTCAGCAGGTGCAGAGCCTTGAGCCGGTCGTTGATCATCTCCTTGGGGCGTCCCTCCGGCAGCAGCGCCGCCGCGGCCAGCGAGCCCGTGAGCGGGGTGCGCAGCTCGTGCGCGACATCCGCCGTGAAGCGCTTCTCCGCCTCCAGCCGTTCCTGGAGCGATCCGGCCATCGAGTCCAGCGCCTGCGCCACGTCCCGTACCTCGTCCCGGGAGTGGGGCTGGCGCGGATCACCCTCGGCGGGGAAGTCCACGCGGGCGTCCAGGTCGCCGGCGCTGATCCGGCGGGCCACGGCGGCCGTGGTCGCGAGCCGCCGGCTGATCCGGTTCGCGAGGAACAGACCGGCCAGTGCCACCACCCCGGCGGCGACGACCGACGAGGCGAGGATCGCGGTGTCGATGTCCCGCAGCCGGTCGCGGGTGTGCGCGTACGGGATCCACACCGCGAGGGCCTTGTCGTCGGCGGGCCCGGCGGCCCACATCACGGGCTCGCCCTTGTACGAGCCGACCATGCTCCCGGTGTCCCCGCGCGCGACGAGCGTGCGCAGCGGTCCGGGCAGGTCGGGCGGGTCCAGGGCCACGTTCACGTCGCCGTGCGTGGTGCCGTACTCGTAGTGGCCGAGGGCGTGGTTCAAATCCCGGTCCACCTCCTTGCGGACCTCGCCGACGATCTGCCGGGCGACGACGTTGTGCACCAGGATCCCCAGCGCGGCGGCGACCATGCAGCACACCGTCGTGGTGGTCAGGGCGATCCGCCACCGCAGACTGCTCAGCGCTCGCACGGAACCCCGCCTTCGCCCGCCAGCGCGTCGTCGCTGATGCCGGGACACTCGTCGAGGGTGAGCTGGGACAGGTTCATGGTCCCGGTCTTGGGATCCCACACGTAGTCGGAGACGGCGACGTACGTGGGGTTCGAGGTCGGCTCGCGCACCGCGAGGTGCTCGGCGGCCACCTCCACGCCCTCCAGCACCGCGCGCCGGGACAGGATCCGGGCCACGCGGCCGTCGGCCAGGACGGTGTAGACGCGCAGCTCGCTGAGCCGGCCGTCGAGGTCCAGGGCGGTGATCAGTTCCTCCCGGCCGTCGCCCGTCAGGTCGTGCAGGACGGGCGGGCGGACCGGGCAGTCGGGACCGCCGTCCACAGCCTGTGTGCAGAGTGCGAGCCGCTGCGGGGCCCGGGGGTCGACGAGCCGGCCGGTTCCCCCGTCCTGGGCGACGGAGGCCTTCACATCGGCCCGTACGACGGAGAGGGCGTTCACCCCGCGCAAGTTCAGGTCCACCACCTTGGGTATCCCGGGCACGGCGGCGGCCGTCCCCGGCTGCTGCCCGGGCCCGGGCGGATCGGGGCGGAACTCCCTCCACAGGGTCTGTGGCGCGTGTGCGGTGCCGAGGTCGCCGGCGTCCTTGAGGCCCTCCACGTCGGCGCAGCCCGTCAGTACGACGAGAGCCAGTACTCCTGCGGCGCGCTGCGGGGTGGGGCGCATGCTCCGATGCTGCCCCGGCGGGCGGCCTCCGGCCCGGTCGTGGGGCCGTTCGGGGGATGCCGGGCCGGTCCCCTTGCGTGTGTGCGGGTGCGGGTGCGGGTGCGGGTGCCGGTGGGTGGGTGCCGCTGCGCGGAGCTGGTCCCCTACCCGCCCTTCCACCGTTCCCCGGGCTCCGCCCGGACCCGGTCCTCAAACGCCGGACGGGCTGAAAGTCCGCCCGGCTGGGGCGGGGGCCCAGGGCTGGCGGCGCCGGGCGGTGGGTCAGGGGCTGGGTTGGGTGATGGCGCGGGCCGCCGCGACCTCTTGGCGGACCGGGGACAGGACGCTCGACTCGTCGGCCTCAAGGGTCACCTCCACCCGGACCGGTGTCGTGCTGCTCCGGACGCCCTCGGCCAGGGAACGCAGCTGCCGGGTGATCCATTCGACCTCGCTCGCCGCAGGCGGCACCGCGCCGTGGTTGACGCGGACGCGGGCGGCGGTGGTCGCGTCCACGATGCGTTCGACGGCCACCACCAGCGGCCACCACGCGGCGGCGCGGGTGCCGGTCGGCGGGGGTTCGGTCAGGGCGCGCTGGAACTCGCTGCGCACGCCCGACAGGTCGCGGTAGATCCGCCGCCGGGCCTGGAGGCGGGACTGTCGGGCCACTCGGAGCGCGGCCTCGTCCGCGACCGGCGCGAAGGCCCGTTCCACGTACCGGGCGGCGTCGTCCACGGTGTCCGCGAGCCGGTCCCCGATCCGGGTGTGCCAACTCTCGGGCCACAGCAGGTAGCCGGCTATCAGGGTGATGGCGCAGCCGATCAGGCTGTCCAGCAGCCGCGGCCGGATCAGGTCGAAACCCGAGTGGTTGAGCAGGTCCGAGAGGAGGAGGATCACCGGGGTGATGGCCGCGGTCTGGAAGGCGTAGCCCTTGGCGGAGAACGCGGGGATGAGGGCGGCCAGGACCATCATCACGGGTACGTCCCACCAGCCGCGCGGCACCTCGGCGAGCACGGCGGCCGCGATCACCAGGCCCGCCGCGGTGCCCAGCGCGCGCAGCACGGCCCGGGAGAACACCGAGCCGAAGTCGGGCTTGAGGACGAAGGTGACGGTCAGCGCGACCCAGTAGGAGCGCTCGACCTCGATCAGGGAGACGAGGGACTGCGCGAGCCCGATGCACAGGGCGAGCCGCAGGCCGTACCGCCAGGAGGCGCCGGACAGCATCATGTCGCGGACCGCGCGCCGGGCGCGCACCCGCAGGGCGGCGGGCCTGCCGAGGCGGTCGTCTACGTTGAACGGGTCGGGCTCGGGCTTGTGCACGATGTTCGCCGCGTGGCGCAGCGCGGCGTCGACGGCCCGCTCGGCCGGGGTGTGCGGTTCGGGCAGGTCCAGTACCGGGGTCCGGGTGCGGCCTTCCTCCACGGCCGTCGCCAGTTCCCGTACGGCCGCCGGGATCTCGGGGGGCAGCGGCCGGCGTCGCAGGTGCGCGGCGGGCGCGGCCTCGACCAGCGGGATCACCACGTTGAGCTGGGCCAGCATCCGCACCAGCGCGGGACTCCGGCCGTGCACCCGGGCCCGCCGGCCGAGCACGAGGTCGTAGGCCTGGTTGAGGGTCTGGGTGACCCGCTGACGGCGCTCGTCGAAGGTGGCGCCCGGCCCGCCGGCGGCCTCCAGGGCGTCGGCCAGGGCCCGGTAGGTGGCGGCCACGGCGGCCCGCTCCGGCTGCCGGCCGCGCAGCGGCCAGCCCAGCAGGGTCAGCGCCAGGACGAACAGCCCGCCCGCGCCCAGCAGCAGCGGCGCCGTCCACCAGGGCCGGGGCATCGGGAGCCCGGCGCCGACGACGGCGGTGAGCAGGAGCAGCAGCCCGGACGCGGAGGCGACCGTGCCGATCGAGGAGATCATCCCGGAGAGCAGGGCGACGAGGGTGAGGGCGCCGACGGCCAGCCAGCCGTGCCCGAAGACCAGGGTGCCCAGCGCGATGCCGACGGCGCCGAACAACTGCGGGACGGCGATGTTCAGGATCCGCATCCGGTACGCGTCGGCGGTGTCGCCGATCACCCCGGAGAGGGCGCCCATGGAGACGAGCGCGCCGTACTCGGGCTCGTCCAGCGCGAAGCCGACGGCCAGCGGGGTGGCCAGCGCGATCGAGGCCCGGGCCACGGCGGCCCAGGGGATCGGGGCGGAGGCCGGCTTCAGTCCCGAGAGCAGCCAGGCGGGCGGGGCCAGCGAGTGGTGCCGGGCCCGCCGCGACGCTATGTGTTCGGTGCCTTCGGTGCTCATTCCCGTTCCGTGCCGCCGCTCGCGAATCGGTTCTTCTGGGGTTTTCGGCGTCGTTCTACGTAGGTTGGTACCTTCCGAGCTTATGGGGTGCGGCGCAGTCGGCCCATCAGCCAGGCCCCCAGCGCGGCGGCGAGACCGACCGCCAGCACCACCCAGGCCGTGGTGCGCAGGAATGCGGTGAGGGCGTCGTACACGGCCCCGGCGGCAGCCCGGTCGATGTCGGCGGGCAGATCGTCCAGGGTGAGCCTGCGGCACAGGTCCACCGCGATCCACAGCAGGCCCGCACCGATCGCGAGCCCCAGTCCCGTGGCGATCACCGCGCGCCGTCGCTGGAGGGCGACAGCGACGGCGGTCACGGCCAGGACGAGGGTCAGCACGGGGAGCCAGACGCCGGCGATCTGGAGCATGCGGAACCCCTTCCGGAGGGCGCCGAGGTTGTCGTACTCCATGACCTTCACGGAGATGTGGGTCACCGGGATCCGGTCGGCGAAGGGCACGCCGTCGTCGACGAGTTCTTCCTTGATCTGCGCGATGACGGGGGCGAGGTCGATGGTGACGGCGTCCCCGTGGCCGGTGGTGAGCGCTTCGAGGAACGCGGCGTGCGCGGCGCGGTTGGCGGCGTCCCAGGCGGTGCGGTAGGCCGGGGTGCCGGCGAATGACCGCAGGGCCTCGCCGAGCAGGGCGTCCACCCCGCTCTGGAAGGGGCCGGCGTCGATCTGTCCGGCGAGCGCGCGCGTGGCCTGGGTGACGACGAGGTTCTGCACGGCCGGGTCCTCGGCGAGCGGGGACATCGCCGCGGTGTAGCGGTCCGCGTCCGCCAACTCGCGGTCGGCCCAGTACGCGACGGCGCTCGCGGGCACGAGCAGGGTCACGAGCACGATGAGTACCGCCGACAGGATGGTGCGCACGTCACCAGGGAAAGCGGGCGGGGCCTGCGGCGCGAGCGGTGTTGCTGCGGGCGGGTGGCGAGTCGGCCTTGCGCGCCAAGATTCTGGATATCTAATATCCAGATTATGAAGATGAGCGAGGGTGTCGAGTGGGCGCTGCACAGCTGCGTCAACCTGGCCTGGATCGGCCCCGAGCGGGCCGTGTCCGCGGCGCGGCTCGCCGCCTGGCACGAGTTGCCCGCGGCCTACCTCAACAAGCAGCTCCAGGCGCTGGCCCGGGCGGGCATCCTCACCTCCAGTCCCGGCCCGCGCGGCGGCTTCCGGCTGGCCCGCCCGCTCACCGCCATCTCGCTCATGGACGTGGTCGCCGCCGTCGAGGGGCCCGAGGAGGCCTTCCGGTGCGCGGAGATCCGGCAGCAGGGACCCGGCGCGGCACCGGAGGCAGAGGCGGAACCGGAGGTGGGCCAAGGCGCGGAGTGCGCCATCGCGCACGCCATGGCCCGGGCCGAACTGGCCTGGCGCCGAGCCCTCGCCGCCCAGAACCTCGACGAGATCCGGCAGCAGGCCGAGCGGCAGGCCCCCGGGGCAGCCGAACGGCTCCGCGCCTGGCTCGCCGAGCAGTAGTCAGACCCACGGACACGGACACGGAATCAGGGGATCGGCATGACGCGCAGCATCATCAATCCGGCAGGACTCCACACCCCGACCGACTACGGCTACAGCCACATCGTCTCCGCCCCTGGCGAGCAGGTCTTCATAGCCGGCCAGTACGGCTCCGACGAGAACGGCCACGTCGTCTCCGACGACTTCGCCGACCAGGTCGAGCGGGCCTTCGCCAACCTCCTCACCGCCCTGGCGGCCGTCGGCCTCGGCCCCGCCGACGTGGTCCGCATCGGCACGTACGTCGTCGGCCACGACCAGGACAAGCTGGACGTACTCCTCAAGCGACTGCGCGCCACCTGGGGCACCGAACCGCCCGCCCAAACCCTGATCGGGGTCGCCGCCCTCGCCCTGCCCGACATGCTCTTCGAGATCGACGCCGTGGCGGTCCGCGGCTGATCCACTTGCCGGGTGGGGGCGCCGGGTGTGCCCTGGATGATGGGAGAGAGGAGCCCGTCATGGCACATGCGGCACCCACCGCCCACGGGCGGCAGCACCGGCAGATGGCGGACATGACCCACCTGAGCAAGAGCGCCTACACGCGGCCACTGCTCCTCGGACTCGTCTACGGAGTCTGGGCCGCCTTCATCCAGCGGCAGATGGGCCCGGTCGACGCGGGCAACGTGTTCTACGGGATCCTGTGCGGCGTGCTCTTCGCCGCGATCATGTTCGGTCTCGCCCGGATCGGCCCGCGCCTCAAGCGAGAGGTGCACGCGGCGGCGTACGGGGTCTTCGCGGGCATCGCCGTGGGCTACCTGCACAGCCTCACCAACCAGTCGATCCTCAAGGCCGTCGTGGTCGGCTTCTTCGTCGGCGTGGGCGTCGGCGGGGCGGCGTTCTACCGCTACTACACCCGCGAGGACTGAGACCGGCCCTGTGGACGGCGGTACTTTCGGCCGGGTCGGGTCGGTACTTCCGCCCGAAGCGGTCGGGGGGTCGCACATCCCACACTGAACAGTGGCGCCGGTTCCCGTGCCGTGGTCGAACCTCACGTGACCACTCTCCGTTGCCGAGGGCACGGGAACCGGCGTTCCTTCGATTCCCGCGGCCGGTCTACGCGGCCGGGTCCGCGGGGGCGTTCTGCTGCTGTTCACTCTCGGACGCGAGGGACGTGACGGGCGCTACGGGTGCGACGGGCGCGGCGGGCTCGGCCGGCTCGGTCTGCCGGACCGGCGGGGTGAAACGGGCGGCCTCGGCACGGAGCATGGCGTTCAGCGCGGCGTACGGGTCGATGGGCATGGCGGAACCTCACGGGTGTGCGGGGTGTGCGGAGTGGGGGGTCTGCGTCGGTCGGGGCTCGGCCCGGTCAGCAGCGCAGGACCACACTTCGCGCCGTCCACGCGGACGGCACCGCTTCGATCGCCCCGCACCCGGGGGCCCCGGCGTGTTTCACGTGAAACACCGGGGCCGGCCTCAGCCGTACGCCGCCCGGAATCCCGCGCGCGGCCAGCCGTACGGCAGCCCGCACCTCGGGATCGGCGGCCGGATCCGACGGCCCCTCGGTGGGTTCCGCGGGGGCGGTGGAGGCGGGCCGCGATTCGGCGGCCATCGCGGCGGCCGGACCGGCGCCGAACACGCACAGCAGCACGACGCAGGCCGCTGTCAGGGCCCGGCTCAGTGCCGTTCGCGCGCGCTGCCTCCCGCTCATGCGAGGGGTGTGCCCCGGCGCCCGGGGCAACTCCCGGAGACACCACGAGAGTCCCCCGACCGGGGGACGAAGACCCCCCTAGCGGGTGCGGCGCTGGCCCGTCAGCCGGGCCAGTACGGCGGTCTCGCCGCCGATCACGCGCAGCTGGGGCCGCCCGGCCGGGTCCTCGTCTCCGGAGGCCTCGCCTGGGGAGACCCGTACGACGGTGAACACGGCCGTACGACCGTCCGCGCGCGGGATCTCGACGGTCCGGCCCGGCCGCAGCTCGCCGAGGCGGAGACCGTCCCCCGTGATCAGTGCGGTGCCGGCCGAACCGGGCGGCGTGCCGTCGGAATCCCAGGCGGCCGCCCCTTCGCCGTCGGTCAGCGGCAGGTCCACGCGCAGGCTCGGGACGCGCAACCGCAGCGGCCGCGCGGGCCGGAGCGGACCCGTGACCGCCCGCAGCGGGCCCGGGGCGGTCCTGAGCGACCGAGCCCCCTTGCCGGGGGTGTGTTCCTCGGAGCGTTCCAGTTGCCGGACGAGACGGCGGTGGCCGGACAGGCCCAGTGCCCGCGAGGGCAGCGAGTCATCGGTGGTCGCGGTCGAGGCCGTCGGGCGGGCGCCCTCGGTGCTCTGCAACACCCCGATGCCGGTGCACAGCAGAGTCACCGTCAGTGCGGCGACGACCCACTTGGCGCGGGGCATGGCGATCCCTCCTGTCCGGCTCGGGCGGCCGGGTCATGTGAGCAGTGGACACCTCCTCTGCCCATCCACACTCCCTGAAACACCGGACACTGACGGTGCGTCACGGGTGCGCGGCATCGGAACCCGGGCGTCTTCGCAGATGGCGGCCCGTCCACCCATCGGGAAGCGGCCCTCGGGGGCATACGCCCGAACGGGTGAGATGCGGGATGGGGCCTTCGGGCGTGTCGTGGCCGTGGCGCGTTCTGCCCCATGCGAAAACCTGTCAAACAGGGGCGTCCGGAGCGTTGTTGGCATGAGTTGCGGGGGTCCGCCCACCCCCTTTGCCTTGAGGCATGAATGATCCATTCGCATATGCCCTTGCCATGGGCGCCCCTCGGCTCGCGCCGGAGTCAGGGCCCCGCTCCGGCCCCGGGGACGCCATACCAGGGGCGGCGGGCTTCGGCGTCGTCGCCTCCCCGGTGCCCAGGACCCGTTCCGCGGCCGCGTCCCGCAGGGCGTCCGCCAGGCCGTCCACCACCCGCCGCTCCCGCCAGGGGTGCCCCGGTGCGCTCATGCCTGCGCCGCCGAACGCAACGACGGCAGAGCCGGAGCCGCGGCCCGGGTGAGGTACCCGGCGGCGACCGGCGGCAGGGTGATCGCGGTGGTCGGCGCCGTCGGCTGGAGGGCCGAGAGGCGCCGCAGCAGCCGTGCGGCCGGCCCCGGACCGACCGCCTCGGCCAACACCGCGGCCGGGGTGGGCCGCGAGTGCACCCAGCCGATGCGGCGCAGCCCCGACCAGTCGGCCTGCTCGCCGGCATCGGCCAGGGCCCGGGCGGTGGCCGTGAGCGGCAGCAGGTTCACCGCCGCCGGAGCCCCCGCGAGGCCCTCGCCGGCGCCGCCGGCTCCGGCCGGGGTGGGCCGGGTGGCCTCGGCGACGGCGATCCGGGTGAACGGCGGCCGGGGCAGCTCCGGATGGTCGGCGAGGTCGCTCACGGTCGGGGCCAGGCAGTGCACCCCGGCCGGGAACCCGTCCCGTACGGCCGCCGCCGCCACCGCCCGCCCGGCCGGGCCCCCGTCCCCGCCGGTGACCACGTGGAACGCCGTACGCCGCCCCCCTCCGGCGGCGAGCGGCAGCAGGGCTGCCACGACCTCCGCCGCCGGCTCCACGCACCAGACGGCGTCGAAGCGGGCGGTGGAGCGGGAGGCGAGGGCGTCGGCGGCCCGCCGCGCGTCGAGGCGGACCGCGAGCAAGTCCACGTACTCGGGATACAGCCCGATCAGCGTGAGCTGACGGGCCAACAGCAGCCGCGCCTGCCGAACGTCGGTGGTGGTGAGCAGGGTCAGGTGGTGACCGCGGCCGAGGAGTTCCGCGGCCAGGCGGATTCCGGTGGGACCGGCCGCGCCGGCGAAGGCGATGTGCACAGCTGACTCGTTTCGGAGGTGGAAGCGAGCCGGGGCCGCGCCCGCCCCCGGCTCCCCGCCTGGTTCAGATTCGGAGGGGCTGCACCGGCTTGCCGTCCGGACCCTCGCGGACACCGACCCGCGCACCCGCCCCGGGCTGCTGCGCAGCCCGTACCGGCCCGGCCCGGTCGCGGCCTGGCGGCCGGCGCCGGAGACCCCCGCCCCGCCGCCCGGAACATCGGTCGCGCAGCTCGCGGCCAGGCGCCACCTCGCGGGGCACGCGGAACAACTGCGCGCCCTGGTCCACAATTTCGCCGGGCTCTACCTCACCCACGGCGGCGTCCACACCCGCGCGGCCCTGGCCGCCTGGCTGGCCCAGGACGCGGGCGCCTTCGCCGCGCGCCGCCCGGTCCCCCCCGGGGAGCTCCACCGCACGCGGGGGCGGGCACGCCCCCGCGACGGGGCCGGCCGAGCGCGGCGGCCCGGGTTCAACGGCGGCCGGTTCCGCCGCGCGTGGTGGCGGGACGGCTACCGCAGGCACCCGGGGTGGAACGGTCGCCGCCCGGGGCCCCGGCGGCCCGGATTTCCCGGCCGGTTCCGGCGCGCGTCTCGGCGACCTCGCGGGTGGCCCGGGTGCCGTCGTCCGTGCGGGCGCGGCCGGTGGCTCGGATGGGTCCCAGTGGGCCGATGCCCGGGAGGTGCTGTGCCGCTACGCGCAACTCGCCCACCTGCTGGCCGATATGACCGTCGACGCCGGGCACCACGGGCTGGCGCAGGAGTACCACGCCATATCCCTCGGCCTGGCCCGGCAGGCCGGGGACCGGCGGATGTACGCCATCACCCTGCGGGCCATGAGCGCGCACGCGGGCCGGCTCGGGCAGCCCGCGCACGCGGTCCGCCTGGCCCGGCTCGCGGTGGACACCGCCCCCGGCGACGGCGACCCGGCCGTACGGGCCTACCTCCTCGCCCAGCGCGGCGCCGCCCGCGCCCACGCGGGGGAGCGCGGCGCCGCCCTCGCGGATCTGGCGGCCGCCGACGAACTGCTCGCCCTGGCCCCCCAGGACCCGAGCCCGTTCGACTCGTACGGCAGGGCCGACCTCGACTTCGTCCGAGCCAGGACCCACCTCGCGCTCGGCGAGTACCCGGCGGCCGCCGACGCCCTGGAGCGGTCCCTGCGCGCCCGGCCGCCCGGCCAGCACCGGCCCACCGCGCTCACGCACGCGCTGCTCGCCGAGACCGTCCTGCGGCTCGGGCACCTCACCCGTGCCTGCGAACACTGGCGGGCCTTCCTCACCGCGCTGCCCGCCGTGCACTCCCGCGCGGCCCGCGAGGCCCTCGGGCGGCTGCTGCGCGACCTCACCCCGTACCGCCACGTCCGCGAGGTGGTCCCCACCCTGGCCATGGCCCGGGCCTTCGCGGAGCGCCTCTGAGGATCGTGCCCAGGCCCGCGACGGGGCGGCGCTGATCCGGCCTGGTCGCCCTTTTCCGAACGACGGGCCCTAGGGCCTGTCGTCAAATTCCCGTCTGCCCCGCGGCGTCTGGCACGCACTCTCGCCGCACCGGGCGAAAGCCCAAGTACGTCCAGTACGAGGGCTTCCGCCCGGCACGCCGAGAGCACGCACCAGACGCC
>NZ_JBHWJY010000099.1:0-29547 GCF_042731135.1 Streptomyces sp. NPDC059874 | reverse complement strand
GACGCCGACCAAACTCCAGCCCCGCCGGCGTTTGAGGCGCGGGGTGCGGGGGCCGGCCCTCGCGCGACGGTGCCGCAACCGGGCGACGGTTCAGGGTCGGGGGACCGGGACCGGGGCCGAGGTCGGGGCCGCCGGGGCGGGGATCATCGGGGCCGCCGCGCGAGGCGTACGACGGAGCAGGAGGAAGGCCATCAGCGCGCCGGCCAGGCCCATCGCCGCCGAGGCGAGGAAGGTGTCGCGCAGGCCGCTCGCGAAGGCCGCGTCCACCAGCGCCGCCAGCGAATCGCGGGCCCCGCCCGCCGGGGCGGCCGCGAGCAACTCCCCCGCCCCGCCGGAGGCCAGCGGCTCCGACAGGTCCCGGCCGCCCTCACCGAGCCCCGACCGCAGCCCCGCGTGGAAGACCGCGCCGAGCACCGCGATGCCGAGCGCGGTGCCGAGCTGCCGGGCCGTGTTCAGGGCGCCGCCGGCCATGCCCGCCCGGGCCGGGGCCACGGCCCCCATCGCGGTGGCGGCCAGCGCCGGAGTCGCCACGCCCACGCCCACGCCGGTCACGAGCAGCCCCGGAACCAGCGCCGGCCAGCCGTCCCCGGCGGCCGGCAGCCAGGCCTGGAGCAGCGCGCCCACCCCGATCAGCAGCAGCCCGCCGCCGATGCTCAGCCCCGGCGAAACCCCGTGCAGCAGTCGCCCTGCCCCCGCGGCCACGACGAAGCCGGCCGCGCTCATCGGCAGCAGCACCAGCCCCGCGCCGACCGGGCTCATCCCCTCGACGGACTGCAGCCACAGGGAGACGTACATCAGGTACGAGAACGCGGCGCCGGACAGCAGCAGTCCGGCGGCCATCACCCCGACGAAGGTGTGGCTGCGGAAGAGCGAGAGGTCCAGCATCGGGTGGGAGCCGCGCAGTTCGACGAGGACGAAGCCGGCGAAGGCGGCCACGCCGAGCCCGAGCAGCCCGAGGGTGGTGCCTGAGGTCCAGCCGTTGTCACCCCCGCGGATCACGGCGTACGTGACGGCCGCCGCGCCCGCGGTGAACGTGGCAATCCCCGCCAGGTCCAGGCTCCGGGCGTGCGGATCGCGGGACTCGGCGACCGCGCGCAGGGTGACGTACACGGCCAGTGCGCAGACGGGCAGGTTGATGAAGAAGATCCAGCGCCAGCCGAAGTGCTCGGTGAGCAGCCCGCCCACGATCGGCCCGGCCGCGGCGGCGGCGCCGTTGACCGCGCCCCAGACGCCGAAGGCCACTCCGCGGTCGCGGCCCTGGTAGGCGGCGCTCAGCAGGGCCATGGTGGTGGCGAACATGGCGGCCCCGCCGATGCCTTGGACCGCGCGGAAGGCGATCAGCGCGGCCGGGCCGGTGGCCAGCCCGCAGGCGAGCGACGCGGCGGCGAAGAGGGTGAGCCCGCCGAGGTAGACCCGGCGGCGGCCGATCCGGTCGGCGAGCGAGCCGGCGCCGAGCAGCAGGGCGGCCGGCGCGAGGGCGTAGACGTCCATGACCCACTGGAGGCCGGCGAAACCCGTGTGCATGTCGGCGGCCATGTCCGGCAGGGCCACGGTCACGATCGTGACGTCGACCAGGAGCATGAACGCCCCGAGGCAGACAGCCGTCAACGGCAGCCATTTACGCATGGGAGTTCTCCTCGATCGGGGGGGAAGGGGCCGGGGATCCCCGGTGACCCCACGTTCGCAGCGCCGCTCCCCCATCCCCCAGCCGGAAGGCCCTACCTGCCGGATTTCCGTCATGCCGACCCCTGGCATGATGGAAACCGTGTACGACATGGAGCTGGACGCACTCGACCGTTCGCTGGTCCAGGCCCTCACGGTCGACGGCCGGGCCCCCTTCAGCAAGCTCGCCGAAGTCCTGGACGTATCCGACCAGACCGTCGTGCGCCGCTACCGGCGCCTTCGGACCGCCGGCCTGGTCCGGGTCGTCGGGCTGCCGCAGGGCAGCCGCGTCGGGCTGTTCGAGTCCTGGCTGCGGGTGCAGTGCGCCCCGGACGCCGCGCTCCCGGTGGCCGAGGCGCTCGCCCGCCGCCCGGACATCGCGTGGGTGACCCTGAACTCGGGCGGCACGGAGATCCACTGCATGACCCGGTCCCGTACCCACAAGGACCGGGACACCCTGCTGCTGGACAAGCTGCCGCGCACCCGCCGGGTCACCGGCATCAGCGCCCACACCATCCTGCGGAAGTTCTTCGGCGGGCCCGACGCGTGGGTGGGCCTGGACGTCCTGCGTCCCGACCAGATCGCGGCCCTGGAACGGCCGCCGGTCGAACCGGCCCCGGACCGGTACGCGATGGACGAGGCGGAGCTCGCGCTGCTCGCGGTGCTGAGCCGGGACGGCCGCGCCGGGTATCCGGAACTGGCGCGCGCCACCGGTCTGTCGGAGTCCACCGCCCGCCGTCGGGTGGAACGGCTGCGGGACCTCGGAGCGGTCTTCTTCGACGTGGAGTTCGTCCCCGCGCTCTTCGGCTACGAGGCGGAGGCGACCCTGGTGTTGACCGTCCCGCCGGCCCGACTGGCGGAGGTGGGGGCCGCGCTGGCGAGCCACCGCGAGGTGGCCTTCGCGGCGGCCGTGACCGGGGCGGCCTCGTTGATGGCGGTGGTGGTCTGCCGGGACACCGACGCCCTCTACACGTACCTGACCGAGCGGATCGGCGCGGTGGACGGTGTGGGCCAGGTGGAGCTCATCCCGACCCTGCGCAGTGTCAAGCGGGCCGGGATGCTCGTGGAGGACGGGCGGCTGGTGGACCCGCCGCCCGCCCTCTAGGAAGCGGTCACCGCAGCAGTACGCCGCCTCCCGCGTCCGTGTCCACCGGGGCGGCGACCAGGCCCAGTTCGGCCGGGGCCGCCAGCAGCGGGTGCGCCGGCAGGATGCGTACCGTGTAGCCGAAGGGACCCGTGCGGTCGAGGGCGAGCGGGCCCTCGTACACCCATCGCCCGTCCAGGTCCGGCCCGGCGGCCGGCTTGAGCGGGAAGGTCCGCCCGTCGCGGATCACGTCCTGCGGGTCCACCCGGCCGGCGTAGGCCTGCACCTCCACGTCCTCGGGTACGAGGGCGTCCAGCGACACCTGCACCCGCAGGGTGAGGGTGGCGCCCAGCTCGGCGGTGCCGTTCACGGGAGCCGCGGCCAGCGCCTCCACGTGCTCGACGCCCACCCGCGGCCAGGCCGCCCGGACCCGCCCCTTCCACCAGGCGAGGTCGCGCGCCGCGTCGGGGGTCAGGGCCCGGTGGGCGAGCGCGGCGGGCGCGTAGAGCCGTTCGACGTACTCGCGCACCATCCGCCCCGCCAGTACCTTCGGCCCCAGCGAGACCAGGGTGCGCCGGACCATCTCGATCCACCGCACCGGGAGCCCGGTGCGCCCGACCCGGTCGTAGAAGCGGGGCGCGACCCGGCCCTCGATCAGCTCGTAGAGGGCGTTCGCCTCCAGGTGGTCGCGCCGGTCCTCGTCCGCCCCGAGCCCGTCGGCGGTCGGGATGGCCCAGCCGAAGTCGGGCTCGAACCACTCGTCCCACCAACCGTCCAGCACGGACAGGTTGAGGCAGCCGTTCAGCGCGGCCTTCATCCCGCTCGTGCCGCAGGCCTCCAGCGGCCGCAGCGGGTTGTTCAGCCAGACGTCACAGCCCGGGTAGAGCTTCTGGGCCATCGCCATGCCGTAGTCGGGCAGGAAGACGATGCGGTGGCGCACCCGCGGGTCGTCCGCGAACCGCACCAGCTCCTGCACGAGCCGCTTCCCGCCGTCGTCCGCGGGGTGCGCCTTGCCCGCGACCACGATCTGCACGGGCCGGTCCGGGTCCAGCAGCATCCTGCGCAGCCGATCCGGGTCGCGCAGCATCAGCGTGAGCCGCTTGTACGAGGGCACGCGCCGGGCGAAGCCGATGGTCAGCACGTCCGGATCGAGTACGGAGTCCACCCAGCCCAGTTCGGCGTCGGCGGCGCCGCGTTGGCGCCAGGAGGCGCGCAGCCGGTCGCGTACCTCCTGCACCAGCTGCTCCCGCAGCACCCGCCGCAGGTCCCACACGTCCTGGTCCGGGATCTCGGCGACCGCGTCCCAGCGCTGGGAGCCGCCCACCGACAGGGCGTCCTCGGTCCGGCCCGCGCCGATCTGGCGGGCGCCGAGCCGGACCACCTCCGGCGCCACCCAGGTCGGGGCGTGCACCCCGTTGGTCACGGAGGTGATGGGCACGTCGGCCGGGTCGAAGCCGGGCCACAGTCCGGCGAACATCTCCCGGCTGACGGCGCCGTGCAGGGTGGACACCCCGTTGGCGCGCTGCGCCAGGCGCAGTCCCATCACCGCCATGTTGAACACCCCGGGATCGCCGCCGGGATAGCTCTCCGCGCCCAGCTCCAGGATCCGCTCGACGGGTACGCCGGGCAGCTCGCCGCCCTCCCCGAAGTGCCGGGAGACCAGGGACCGCTCGAAGCGGTCGATCCCGGCAGGGACGGGGGTGTGCGTGGTGAACACGGTGCCGGCGCGCACCGCCTCGACGGCGGCGTCGAAGCCGAGGCCCTGCTCCCGTTCCAGTTCCCTTATGCGCTCCAGCCCCAGGAACCCCGCGTGCCCCTCGTTCGTGTGGAACACCTCGGGGTCCGGATGCCCGGTGATCGCACAGTACGCACGCACCGCGCGCACCCCGCCGATCCCCAGCAGCATCTCCTGGAGCAGCCGGTGGTCGCTGCCGCCCCCGTAGAGCCGGTCGGTCACCTCGCGGGCCGCGGCGTCGTTGTCCTCGACGTCGGAGTCGAGGAGCAGCAGCGGTACGCGGCCGACGCGGGCCTGCCAGATGTGCGCGTGCAGGGCGCGTCCGCCGGGCAGGGTCAGGGACACCCGGGCCGGTGCCCCGTCCGCCTCCCGCAGCAGGGAGAGCGGCAGTTCGTTCGGGTCGAGCACGGGATAGTGCTCCAGCTGCCAGCCGTCGCGGGAGAGCGACTGGCGGAAGTAGCCGTGCCGGTAGAGGAGTCCCACCCCGATGAGCGGGACGCCGAGGTCGCTGGCGGCCTTGAGGTGGTCCCCGGCGAGGATGCCGAGGCCGCCGGAGTACTGGGGCAGGGCGGCGGTGATCCCGAACTCGGGCGAGAAGTAGGCGATCCCGGCGGGCAGCTCGGCGCCGTTCTCCTGGCTCTGGTACCACCTCCCGCCGTTCACGTAGTCATCGAGGTCGGCGGCGACGACGGCGAGCCGCCGCAGGAACCGGCGGTCGCCGGCCAGCTCCTCGAGCCGGGCGGCGGAGACGGCCCCGAGCAACCGGACGGGATCACCGCCGGCGGCCTGCCAGCCCTCGGGGTCGACGGATTGGAAGAGTTCGCGGGTCTCCGCATGCCACGACCAGCGCAGATTGCGCGCGAGGTCGGTGAGGGGCAGCAGGGTCTCCGGGAGGACGGGGCGCACGGTGAATCGACGGATAGCCTTCACACGTTCCACCTTCGCAGGGGATTGCGGATCGGAGCGGTCGCACCACGCTGTGCACCCGCGCATCACCCCCGGAAGGCTAGCGAGGCCGGGTCCCCCCGGCCATGGCGCCTCGGCGGCGGCCGCGCCCCGGGACCCCGACGGCCTCACCGGACGGCATCGGGCCGGTCCTCCTCCAACAGGTCGTCCAGGTACTCCCGCAGCACCTCGGGCAGCGCGCCGCGGTCCAGCGTGCGCACGACGGCGAACGCCGGCTCCTCCAGATACCGGGCCAGCGCGAGCAGAGCGTGCAGCTGAGCCTCCAGCGCGTCGTGGTCCTGCTCCCGTACGGCTGCCATCGCCAGTGCCCCGCACAGGTACCGGCCGACCTCCGGCTGCCAGGAGTCCGGCCAGTCCGAGGCCTCGTCGGCGGCGAGCCGACGGACCCGGGGGTCGGGCGAGCGGAGCCCGGCCGTGTGTGCTCGGGAGCCGGGGTCGGCGTCCAGGGTGTCGCCGTCGGCCAGGTCCCGGGCGCGGGGGCCGGAAAGGGTCAGCCGGGCCGTCATGCCCTGGCACAGCCAGTCGATCTCACGCCCGACGAACTCGATGCGCTCCAGCCGCACCCACGCCCCGCCGGGCGTACGCAGTCCGAGCCCGATGTGCGGGGTTCCGCCCAAGGTGCGGACGATGACCCGTGTCGCCTCACCGAGGGGCTCCGCCGGCCCGCAGAGGTGCAGCCTCGCCGCCCGCGCGAGCAGGCGGGCCAACCCGGGCGAGTCGGTGCGCAGCGGAATGAGGCGGTCCAGTTCGTGGTCGTCCAGGGCCGGTTCCACGCACGGCAGCGCGTCGAGCTGCGCCGCGAGGGCGTCCTGGTCGGCCTCCTCCACGGCGGCCGCCACCAGCGCGGAGGCCAGCTCCCGCTCCGCCTCCGGGGGCCACACCGCCCCCGTCACCGCCCGCGCGGCCGCCTCCCGCACCCGGGGGTCGGGCGAGCGGAGTCGAGTGGTGATCAATTCGGGGCGGTGTTCGATGCGCATGTGGCATTGTCGGCCGGATGAGCGCTGGAGTGGACGTGGCCCGGGACAGCCTTGAGGGGCTGGTGCTCGGGGATGCCTTCGGGCAGAGCTGGTTCGTGCGGGATGCCGAGGCCGGGGAGCGGTGGCCGGCCGGGCGGGTGCTGCGTTCGGGGCCGTGGAAGTGGACGGACGACGCGGCGATGGCGCTCGTGCTGTACGGGCACCTCACGCAGTACGGGGAGGTGCGTCAGGAGGAGTTGGCCCGCGACTTCGCCGCCGAGTACGCGCGCGATCCGTACCGCCAGTACGGGGCGTCGATGCACGAGGTGTTGGAGCGGATCGGGGCCGGGGAGGACTGGCGGGTCGTCACCGGGGAGCAGTTCGGCGGGCAGGGTTCGTGGGGCAACGGGGCGGCGATGCGGGTGGCTCCGCTCGGGGCCTGGTTCCACCGCGATCTCGACGCCGTGGTGGAGCAGGCCCGGCGCTCGGCCCTGGCCACGCACGCGCATCCGCAGGCCGTGGCCGGCGCGGTCGCCGTGGCGGTCGCGGCCGCGCTGGCGGCCTCCGGCCGGAGCGGCCCCGCGCCGCGGCGCCCCGGGTTCCTGCGGGAGGTGGCCGATCGGGTGCCGGAGGGGGAGGTCCGGGACCTGGTCCTGGTGGCGGCCGCGCTGCCCGCGGGGACGACGGTGCGGGAGGCCGCGGAGCGGCTCGGGTCGGGGTGGCGGATCTCGGCGCCGGACACGGTGCCGTTCGCCCTGTGGTGCGCCGCCGGGCAGCCGGACGATCTGCCCGAGGCGCTGTGGCGGACCCTGGAGGGGTGGGGCGACCGCGACACCACCTGCGCGATCGTGGGCGGTGTGGTCGCGGCCCGCACCGGCCTGTCCGCCGTGCCGACCGAGTGGCGTGAGAACGCCGAGCCGCTACGTCTGCGCGGCGCGGGCGGCCCTGGCCGCGGGCGCTGACGCCGCCGCGTACGCGCGCTGCTCGCTCGGGCTGATCCCGTACGCCTCGCGGAAGGCGCGGCTGAAGACGGCGGCGCTGCCGAAGCCCCAGCGGGCGGCGATGGCGCCGATGGGGCGGGTGAGCAGTTCGGGGCGGGAGAGGTCGGCGTGGCAGCGTTCGAGGCGGCGTAGCCGGATGGAGGCGGCGACGCTGTCCTCCTGGTCCTGGAACATCTGGTGCAGCCGGCGCACCGAGATGTGGTGGCGGTCGGCGATGAGCTGCGGGGTCAGGTCCGGGTCGCCGAGGTTGTGGTCGATGAAGGAGTTGATCCGCTCCATCAGGATCCTGCCGCGCGACTCGGAGGGAACGGCGTCGTAGGCGTCGCAGCGCTCGGCGAGGCAGGCGCTGATCAGGTCGAGGGCGACCCGGCCGAGCCGGGTCCGCTCGGCGGGCCCGCATTCGGCCGCATGCGTTTCCAGCGTGCTCATGAATCCGGCCAGTATCGCGCCCATGCCCGTCTCGCCGGAGATCCGCCGGGCGACCAGCCGGTCCGTCTTGTCGGCCGGGAGGGGCAGCTCGCTCCTGGGCAGCTGGACGACTATGTTCCGGATCGCCCGGTCCTCGCTCCGGGCCCCGGCGCCATTGGGGTGTGCGGTGCTGAGGAGCACCATGTCACCCGGGTTCAGCTCGGATGCGTTGCGGTTCTGCTCGATCCACATGGGGGATCCCGTGACGAGCGAGAACTGGTACCGCTCCGGGTCGTTCTGTCTGACCTGTGCGGGTGTACGTCGCGAATGACACGGGGTGCACTCGAAAGTGGACAGCACCACGGGGTCCAGATCGAGCGCCGCGGCCTCCGCCCGGAAGCCGCCGGCGGCCAGGGGTCCGTGGAGCTCGGTCGGCGCCAGCTCGTTGGCGACGATGTCGGCGAACCATTCGAACCTGTCCGCCGCCGGCACCACGGCCGAGGACATTTTCGACCACATCTTCCAAGACCCCCCGCAGGAACATCGGCCACTCCCGCCACTCGGGATGACAGGCCATTCTCTCCCGCCGGGCCCCCACGGTCGCTTCGGCGACACCGACTTGACGGAGCATCGGTGGATGTCGCCCCGGCACTTGGTATCGATCGCGCCAGTACGTACGAGTAGTTAACCAAGCACCCGGATTGGGCGGGCCGAGAGTGGGAAGGGCTCCCCGGGTACGCCGCGCCGCACGCGCGGCGCAAGCACGGCGCACCGCCCACAACCTCTCCCCGCCACCCGAGTGAACGCGGACAGGAGCGGCCATGCCCGCAGCCCAGCCGTCCGTTGAGCGGCTAGAAACAGAGCGAACAGAGCGTGCACTACCGGCCGTGACACCGGCCGGCCTGTTGTCACCGAGCCCTGCGAACTGCCCCCAGGTGATCCCATCATGATCGGTCGCATTCCCGTGCTGGACGTCCGCCCCGCCGTCGACTGCGGCGCCAGACCCGCCAAGGCGGTCGTGGACGAGGTCTTCGAGATTTCCGCCACCGTGTTCCGCGAGGGACACGACGCCCTCTCCGCCCATGTCGTGCTCCGCGATCCGAGCGGGCGGCTGCGACCGCCCGTGCCGCTGCACGAGCTCGCCCCCGGCACCGACCGGTGGGGGGCCCGGGTCTCCGCCGAGGTCGAGGGGAGGTGGACGTACACGGTCGAGGCGTGGAGCGACCCGGTGGCCACGTGGCGGGCGCACGCCGCCATCAAGATCCCCGCCGGGATCGACACCGGGCTGACCCTCCTCGAAGGCGCGGAGCTCTACACCCGGGCCGCCGCCAAGATTCCCAAGCGCGACGGCCGCGAGGCCGTGCTGGCCGCCGCCGAGCTCATGCGGGACGACGACCGTGATGCGGGCGCCCGGTACGCGGCCGCCCTCGACCCGGCCGTGGACGCCGCCCTCCGCAAGAAGCCGCTGCGCGAGCTGGTCACCGCCTCCAAGCCGCTGCCGCTGCTGATCGAGCGCAAGCGGGCGCTCTTCGGCTCCTGGTACGAGATGTTCCCGCGGTCGGAGGGGGCGGTGGTAGAGCCCGACGAGGCACCGGTCAGCGGAACCTTCCGGACGGCCGCCGAGCGGCTGCCCGCGATCGCCGCGATGGGCTTCGACGTGGTGTACCTGCCTCCCATCCACCCCATCGGGTCCACTTTCCGCAAGGGCCCGAACAACACGCTCTCCGCGGGGTGTTGGGATCCGGGGGTGCCCTGGGCCATCGGCTCCACCGAGGGCGGGCACGACGCCGTCCACCCCGACCTCGGCACCATCGAGGACTTCGACGCCTTCGTCGCGCGCGCCCGCGAGCTGCACCTGGAGATCGCGCTGGACTTCGCCCTCCAGTGCTCCCCCGACCACCCGTGGGTGGAGAAGCACCCGGAGTGGTTCCGCCACCGCGCCGACGGGACGATCGCGTACGCCGAGAACCCGCCGAAGAAGTACCAGGACATCTATCCGATCCACTTCGACACCGACATGGCCGGGATCGTCGAGGAGACGGTGCGGATCCTGCGGTACTGGATGGACCACGGCGTCCGGATCTTCCGAGTCGACAATCCGCACACCAAGCCGGTGGTCTTCTGGCAGAAGGTGATCGCGGACATCAACAAGTCCGACCCGGACGTCATCTTCCTGGCGGAGGCCTTCACCCGCCCGGCGATGATGCGCGCGCTCGCGTCCGTCGGCTTCCAGCAGTCGTACACGTACTTCACCTGGCGCAACACCAAGGCGGAGCTCACCGAGTACCTGACGGAGCTCGCCGACACCCCCTCGGCGTCGGTCATGCGGCCGAACTTCTTCGTGAACACCCCCGACATCCTTCACGAGTACCTCCAGAAGGGCGGCCGCCCCGCCTTCGAGGTGCGCGCGGTGCTCGCCGCCACCCTCTCCCCCGCCTGGGGGGTCTATGCCGGCTACGAGCTCTGCGAGAACGAGCCGGTGCGGGAGGGCAGCGAGGAGTACATGAACTCCGAGAAGTACGAGCTGCGGCCGCGCGACTGGGCCGCCGCCGACCGCGAGGGCCGCACCATCGCCCCGCTGATCACCTCCCTGAACCGGCTGCGCCGCCGCAACCCCGCGCTCCAGCAACTGCGCGACATCCACTTCCACTCGACCGACAACGAACAGGTGATCGCCTATTCGAAGCACGCCGGCGCCAATTCCGTACTGGTGGTCGTCAACCTCGATCCGCACCACACCCAGGAGGCGACGGTCTCGTTGGACATGCCGGTACTCGGCCTCGACTGGCACGGGTCCCTCGCGGTGCGCGACGAGCTCACCGGCGAGACCTATCACTGGGGCAGGGCGAACTACGTGCGCCTAGAGCCGGGCCGAACGCCCGCGCACGTACTGGCCGCTCTGCGACCGTCCCCGCCCACCGGAGGGTCACCCACCACATGATGATCAACGATCCCGTCCCCGACACCTTCGAGGACACCCCCGCCAAGGACCGCGATCCCGACTGGTTCAAGCGGGCCGTCTTCTACGAGGTCCTCGTCCGCTCCTTCCACGACAGCAACGGTGACGGTGTCGGGGACCTCAAGGGGCTCACCGCCAAACTGGACTACCTCCAGTGGCTCGGCGTCGACTGCCTGTGGCTGCCGCCGTTCTTCGCCTCACCCCTGCGCGACGGGGGCTACGACGTCTCCGACTACACCTCCGTACTGCCCGAGTTCGGCGACCTCGCCGACTTCGTGGAGTTCGTGGACGCCGCCCACCAGCGCGGCATGCGGGTGATCATCGACTTCGTGATGAACCACACGAGCGACCAGCACGAGTGGTTCCAGCAGTCCCGCAAGGACCCCGACGGCCCCTACGGCGACTACTACATGTGGGCCGACAACGACAAGCAGTACCAGGACGCCCGCATCATCTTCGTCGACACCGAGACGTCGAACTGGACGTACGACCCGGTACGCAAGCAGTACTACTGGCACCGCTTCTTCTCGCACCAGCCGGACCTCAACTTCGAGAACCCGGCCGTGCAGGAGGAGATCATCTCCGCCCTCCGCTTCTGGCTGGACCTCGGAATCGACGGCTTCCGCCTCGACGCCGTGCCCTACCTGTACGCGGAGGAGGGCACCAACTGCGAGAACCTGCCGCGCACCCACCAGCTCCTCAAGCGGGTCCGGGCGGAGATCGACGCGCACTACCCGGACACGGTGCTGCTCGCCGAGGCCAACCAGTGGCCCGAGGACGTCGTCGACTACTTCGGCGACTTCGCGAAGGGCGGGGACGAATGCCACATGGCCTTCCACTTCCCCGTCATGCCGCGCATCTTCATGGCCGTACGGAGGGAGTCCCGCTACCCGGTCTCCGAAATCCTGGCCAAGACCCCGGCCATCCCGGACCGCTGTCAGTGGGGCATCTTCCTGCGCAACCACGACGAGCTCACCCTCGAAATGGTCACGGACGAAGAGCGCGACTACATGTACGCCGAGTACGCCAAGGACCCGCGCATGCGGGCCAACATCGGCATCCGGCGCCGGCTCGCCCCGCTGCTGGACAACGACCGCAACCAGATGGAGCTGTTCACCGCCCTGCTGCTGTCGCTGCCCGGCTCGCCGGTGCTCTACTACGGCGACGAGATCGGCATGGGCGACAACATCTGGCTGGGCGACCGCGACGGCGTCCGCACGCCGATGCAGTGGACCCCGGACCGCAACGCCGGTTTCTCCTCCTGCGATCCGGGCAGGCTGAACCTGCCGGTCATCATGGACCCGGTCCACGGGTACCAGGTCACCAATGTCGAGGCGGCCATGGCGTCGCCCTCCTCACTGCTGCACTGGACCCGCCGGTTGATCGAGATCCGCAAGGCGAACCCGGCGTTCGGACTCGGCTCGTACACCGAACTGCCCTCGTCCAACCCGGCGGTGCTCGCGTTCCTGCGCGAGTTCGGGGACGACCTGGTGCTGTGCGTGCACAACTTCTCGCGTTTCGCGCAGCCCACCGAGCTGGATCTGCGGTCGTTCAACGGGCGGGTCCCGGTGGAGCTCACGGGTGACGTGCGCTTCCCGCCGATCGGCCAGTGGCCGTACCTGCTGACGCTGGCGGGACACGGCTTCTACTGGTTCCGGCTGCGGCCCGAACAGCGCGCCGAGCAGTAGCCGGGTACGGGGCGGGCAGCTCGAATGGGTCAATCGCCCGCCCCTGTACGGATCATCCTGACCCGACACCCCCACATACCGGAGAAGCAACTGCCGCACATCCGGGACACTCTGCGCATTCTGTGACGGCCCGGGGAAAGGACGCGACGCCATGTCGGAGGCTGCATCCGCCCGGAGTCGGCTGACCGCCGACCGGGCCGCCGGGATCGGCCCGCTGGAACCGATGTTGCGGGCCTGGCTGCCCGCCCAGCGCTGGTTCGCGGGCAAGGGCCGCGCCATCAGCAGGCTCAGGGCCGTATCGGCCGCCGAGCTGCTGCCGCCGGGCTCCACCCCCGGCCTGCTGCACGTACTCCTCGACGTCGACGGGGACTGCTACCAACTCCTCCTGGGCATCCGCCCCTCCCCGCTCCCGCCGGCCCTCGCGCCCGCCCTGATCGGGCACGCGGAGGACGGCCCGTACCGGGGCCGGGCGGTCTACGAGGCGTTGGGCGACCCGCGGCTCGCGGCGATGTTGCTGGAACGGTTGCGCTCCCCCGGCGTGCTCGGACCGCTGCGCTTCGACCGGGACCCGGGCGCGCCGATCCCGGCCGGGCTCACGCCCCGGCCGCTGTCCGGCGAGCAGACCAACTCCTCGCTGATCTACGGGGATTCGTTCATCCTGAAGGTGTTCCGCCGGGTCGGCCCGGGGGTCAATCCCGATCTGGAACTGCCCCGCGCGCTGGCCGCCGCCGGCTGCTCCCGCGTTCCGGCGCCGGTCGCCTGGTACGAGGCCGAACTGGCCGGCGGCGAGGCGCTCACCCTGGGCGTGCTCCAGCCGTACCTGCGGGGCTCCGACGACGGGTGGCAGCTGGCGCTGCGCCGGCTCGGCGCGGGGGCCGACTTCACCACCGAGGCGCACGCGCTGGGCCGGGCCACCGCCGAGGTGCACAGCGCGCTCGCCTCGGCCCTGCCCACGCTCGCGCTCGGCCCGGAGCAGACGGCCCGGCTGGCCGCCGGGATGACGGCGCGGCTGGCGGCCACCGCCCGGGAGGTGCCCGCGCTGCGGCCCTACGAGGCGGGGCTGCGCGGGGCCTTCGACGCGCTGGCCGCCTCCCGCGGCTCGGGGGTGCCGGCCCAGCGGATCCACGGGGACCTGCACCTGGGCCAGACCCTGCGCACCGTCGACGGGAGCTGGGCGCTGATCGACTTCGAGGGCGAGCCGGCCCGGCCGCTGGCGGACCGCCGCCGCCCGGAGCCTGCCGTCCGCGACATCGCGGGGATACTGCGCTCCTTCGACTACGCGGCCCGCTCGCACCGGCCCTTCGCCCCGGCCTGGGCGGACGACTGCCGGGCCGCCTTCTGCGAGGGCTACGCCCGCACCACCGGCCGCGACCCGCGCGAGGATCCCGTACTGCTGCGCGCGTACGAGACCGACAAGGCGGTGTACGAGGCCCGCTACGAGTCCCGGCACCGCCCCGACTGGCTGCACGTCCCGATGGCCGCGATCCGCCGGCTGTCCGAGCCGCAGCGTCCCGCCCACCGCATGCCCCCGCCCACCCCGGGCACCACCCCCCACCCGAAGCCCCCGAGGAGGCCGCTCGCGTGAGCGCCGCACGACAGCCGTCATCGACCGTCCGCGACGAAGCCGCCGCACCCGTCCCGGCGGCGGCGAAGAAGCCGGCCCGCGCCCCGCGGGCCCGCCGCGCCGCCCCGCCCCGCGGGGTCCGGCCGGCGCCCGCGCTCGGCGGGGAGGAACGGGCCCGGCTCCTGGAGGGCCGCCACCACGATCCGCACGCCGTGCTCGGCGCCCGTACCCAGCGGGGCGGGGTGGCCTTCCGCGTGCTGCGCCCCTACGCCAAGGCGGTGACCGTCCTCGCCAAGGGGCTGCGGACCGAGCTCTTCGACGAGGGCGACGGGCTGTTCTCCGGGCTGCTGCCGCTCACGGGGGTGCCGGACTACCGGCTGCTGGTCACGTACGACAGCGACGAGATCGAGGTGCACGACCCCTACCGGTTCCTGCCCGCGCTCGGCGAGCTGGACCTGCACCTGATCGGCGAGGGCCGGCACGAGCAGCTGTGGCAGGCGCTCGGCGCGGAGCCGATGGAGCACCAGGGCGTGACCGGCACCCGGTTCACGGTGTGGGCGCCGAACGCCCAGGGGGTCAGGGTCGCCGGGGACTTCTCGTACTGGGACTCCGTCGCCTACCCGATGCGCTCGCTGGGCTCCACGGGCGTGTGGGAGCTGTTCCTGCCGGGTGTGGGCCCCGGCGCCCTGTACAAGTACGACATCACGCGCCCCGACGGCAGCCACACCCTGCGCGCCGACCCGATGGCCCGGTCCGCGGAGGTGCCGCCGGCGAACGCCTCGGTGGTCACGGCCTCGCGGTACGTGTGGCAGGACGCGGAGTGGATGGCGACGCGCGGGTCCCGGCCCGCGCACCAGGCCCCCTTCTCGGTGTACGAGGTGCACCTGGCGTCCTGGCGGCCGGGGCTCTCGTACCGGCAGCTGGCGGAGCAGCTCCCGGCGTACGTGAAGGAGCTGGGCTTCACGCACGTGGAGCTGATGCCGGTCGCGGAGCATCCCTTCGGCGGCTCGTGGGGCTACCAGGTCACCGGTTTCTACGCGCCGACCTCGCGGATGGGCTCCCCCGACGACTTCCGCTTCCTGGTGGACGCGCTGCACCGGGCGGGGATCGGGGTGATCGTCGACTGGGTGCCCGCGCACTTCCCTCGGGACGACTGGGCGCTCGCGGAGTTCGACGGCCGGCCGCTGTACGAGCACCAGGACCCGCGCCGGGCCGCGCACCCGGACTGGGGGACGCTGGAGTTCGACTACGGCCGCAAGGAGGTCCGCAACTTCCTCGTCGCCAACGCCGTGTACTGGTGCGAGGAGTTCCATGTGGACGGGCTGCGCGTGGACGCGGTGGCCTCGATGCTCTACCTCGACTACTCGCGCTCCGAGGGCGAATGGTCGCCCAACGAGCACGGCGGGCGGGAGAACCTGGACGCGGTGGCGTTCCTCCAGGAGATGAACGCCACCGTGTACCGGCGCTGTCCGGGGGTGGTGACGATCGCGGAGGAGTCCACGGCCTGGGAGGGCGTGACCCGGCCGACGGACGCGGGCGGGCTGGGCTTCGGCCTGAAGTGGAACATGGGCTGGATGCACGACACCCTGCGCTACATGTCGAAGGAGTCGGTGCACCGCAAGTACCACCACCACGACATGACCTTCGGGATGATCTACGCCTTCAGCGAGAACTACGTGCTGCCGATCTCGCACGACGAGGTGGTGCACGGCAAGGGCTCGCTGGTGTCGAGGATGCCCGGCGGGGACTGGTGGCAGCGGCGGGCCGCGCACCGGGCGTACCTGGGCTTCATGTGGGCCCATCCGGGCAAGCAACTTCTGTTCATGGGACAGGAGTTCGCGCAGGGCTCGGAGTGGTCCGAGGTGTACGGGCCGGACTGGTGGCTGCTGGACGACTCCTACGCGGCGGCCGGCGACCACCGGGGCGTACGGAGCCTGGTGCGCGACCTGAACCGTACGTACACGGCGACACCCGCCCTGTGGGAGCGGGACACCGTGCCGGAGGGCTTCGCCTGGGTGGAGGCCGACGCCGCGGAGGACAACGTCTTCGCCTTCCTGCGGTACGCGCAGGACGGCTCGCAGCTCCTGGCCGTGTCGAACTTCTCCCCGGTGGTCCGGCACGGCTACCGGATCGGCGTGCCGGAGGAAGTGCCGCTGTGGCGGGAGGTGCTCAACACCGACCAGGAGCCCTACGGCGGCAGCGGCGTGCACCACGCGCGGCCGCTGCGGCCCGAGCCGGTGCCGGCGCAGGGGCGCCCGGCCAGCCTGCGCCTGACGCTCCCCCCGCTGGCGACCCTCTGGCTCAGGCCGTAACGGCCGCGGCGAGCTCGTCCTCCAGCTCTTGGAGCAGCTTGCGCTTGGCGCGCAGGCCGACCATCTGCTTGACGGGCTCGCCGTCGCGGAAGACGAGCATGGTCGGCATGGACAGCACCCCGTACCGGGCGACGGATGCGGGGTTGCCGTCCACGTCGATCTGTACGACCTTGAGCCGCTCGGCCTCCTCGGCGGCCACGGCGGAGAGCACGGGCGCGAGCTGCCGGCACGGCGGGCACCAGTCGGCGGTGAACTCCACGAGGACGGGCCGCCCCCGCTCTCCGAGCACCTCGGCGTCGAAGTCGGCGTCGGTCACCTCGGGCACACCCTGGGCGTGGGTCATGTCGTTTCCCCTCTCGTCCTCACGTGGTCATCTCGCAGCGCGGCACGGCGTCCTCGCCGGCGGCGGCCTCGGCCTCGGCCAGTTGCCGGGCGACCTGCTCCCGTACGTCGGCCAGCTGCCCGATCAGCGCGTCCATCTCGGCGAGCTTGCGCCGGTAGACGGCCAGCGAGGCCGGGCAGGAGTCCCCGGCGGGGTGCCCGGCCCGCAGGCAGTCCACGAACGGCCGGGTCTCCTCCAGCTCGAAGCCGAAGTCCTGGAGCATCCGGATCTGGCGCAGCAGCCGCAGGTCGTCCTCGTCGTAGGTGCGGTAGCCGTTGCCGGTGCGCCGCGCGGGCAGCAGCCCGCGGGACTCGTAGTAACGCAGGGTCCGCGTGCTGGTCCCGGCCCGCTCCGCCAGTTCGCCGATTCGCATGTCCCGACGCTAGTCCTTGACGCCGACGTCAAGGCAAGGAAGTGCTGCGGGGCCCTCGCCACCCCCGTATGCGAGGGCCCCGACAGGGAGCACGTACGGGAAGGGACTGCGGTTCACCTGTGAGGAGGATGTGATGACTCTTGCGCCCTCGGGCTTTGGCTGGAACCTTGTGGGTAAGTCGATCTTCGAGTGCACCGATTACCGGACAGTCGCCTCGCAACCCGCGAAAATCCCTTAACTCCGTAGGACTTTCCTACGAGTTATGGGCTTGTTTGTTTGGTCTGTAGGCGCCGCCGCCTGGCCACTTCTACGGTGTGCCGTGTGCACTCCAGCCCACCTTTCAATGCCCCCGCCGCGCGCCGCCTGCGCGCGGCCCTGGGCATGGCACCCGGTCACGTCGCCTACGGCCTTCACGCCCAGTACGGACTCGTCGTCGCGCCCGAGACCGTGATGGCCTGGGAGCGTGGCGAGATATCGCCCACGTCCGCCGAGCTCACCGCGCTCGCGGGCGTCCTGTGGTGCTCTCCCGGGGAGCTGCTCGCCGAGCCGGTCACCCTGCGGGAACACCGCATGGCCCGCGGGCTCGCCCCCGAGGAGCTGGCCCGGCGGGTCGGTGTGGAGCCGGGTGCCTACCAGAAGATGGAGGACACCGGGCGCTGGAAGGGCAACGAGCGGCAGTCCGCCGCGCTGGCGACGGTGCTGGGGCTGACACTGGCCCAGTTCGTGACGGCGACCGGCAAGAACGAGGAGCTGGCCGACGTCCTGCGCAGTGCGGTGACCACGCGCTGGCAGGCGTACGTGAAACCGCTGGGCAAACTGCTGCCGATCCCCAAGGTCCACTTGGAGCGGGTGCTGGAGCAGTTGCACGGGGAGTACCAGTCGCGGATGGTCGCGACGCTCAGCTGGGGCGGCGGCGTGGGCGAGGCCGGCACCGGGGACTCGGGGCGGGAGTTCCTCGCCGAGATCGTGGAGCGGTTCTGGTACCTCGCGGGCGGTGCGTCTTAGGACACACGTGGTCCTGTGCGAACGGCCCCGGGCCGTCCTGGAGAGGGACGGAACCGGGGCCGTTCGGCGGTTCGAGTGGGGGCGAAGGTCCCGCCCCCGCCGCGAAGGGCTCAGAAGACCGACTCGGCCTCGTACATGCGGTCCTCGGGGACCGTCTTGAGTTCGGTGACGGCGGAGGCCAGCGGGGCCATCACGATGTCGGTGCCGCGCAGGGCGGTCATGTTGCCGAAGTCGCCGCGGTGGACGGCCTCGACGGCGTGCCAGCCGAAGCGGGTCGCGAGGACGCGGTCGTAGGCGGTGGGGGTGCCGCCGCGCTGGACGTGGCCGAGGATGACGGGGCGGGCCTCCTTGCCCAGGCGCCGCTCCAGTTCGACGGCGAGGCGGTTGCCGATGCCGGCGAAGCGCTCGTGGCCGTAGGCGTCGATCGCGCCCTTCTCGTACGGCATGGAGCCCTCGGCCGGGTGCGCGCCCTCGGCGATGCAGACGACGGCGAACTTCTTGCCGCGGGCGAACCGTTCCTCCACCATCTTCACCAGGGCGTCCACCTCGAACGGGCGCTCCGGCAGGCAGATCCCGTGGGCGCCGCCGGCCATGCCGGACTCCAGGGCGATCCAGCCGGCGTGGCGGCCCATGACCTCGACGACCATCACGCGCTGGTGCGATTCGGCGGTGGTCTTCAGGCGGTCGATGGCCTCGGTGGCGACCATGACGGCGGTGTCGAAGCCGAAGGTGCGGTCGGTGGAGGAGATGTCGTTGTCGATGGTCTTCGGCACGCCGACCACCGGCATTCCGGCGTCCGACAGCATCCGGGCGGCGGTCAGGGTGCCCTCGCCGCCGATCGGGATGAGCGCGTCGATGCCGTAGCGCTTCGCCAGCTCCTGGGCGTTCTCGGCGGCCTCGTGGAGGCGGGCGCGCTCCATGCGCGCCGAACCGAGGATGGTGCCGCCTCGGGCGAGGATGCCACTGACGGCATTGATGTCGAGGGGGCGGAAGTGGCCGTCGAGGAGGCCCTTGAAGCCGTCCTCGAAACCGATGACCTCGTCCCCGTGACCGACCAGGGCGCGGTGTACGACCGACCGGATGACAGCGTTGAGGCCCGGACAGTCGCCGCCTGCGGTGAGAACTCCGATACGCATCGTGCTGTGTCTCCTGCTCCTGGTCGCACCTGGCCGTTGGCGTGGGTCGCACGCGGCCGGCCGGCCGTACATCTGAAGGGCGTATTGATGAAGCGTGTCCGATTGTTCCACGGGCACGGGGTGGGGCGCGCTCTGTGCTGCTCCGCCCCGAAGGCCTTTCGACCCCCCGGACAGGCCCAATTCCCGGCGGGCGTCTTATCCGCCCGCAGCGGTATCGTCAAGAGGGCAAGCCCGCACCAACCGGGTCAATCGACTCCACCATGGAACGGAGATTCACGCGTGACGCGCAGCGTGTACGTGACCGGCATCGAGCGGGGTGACGGCCGGCAGGTCGTCGAGCTGGGGATCATGGAGCTCCTGACCCGGCAGACGGGGCGCGTGGGCGTCTACCGTCCGCTGCTCCACGACGGACCCGACCGGCTCTTCGACCTCCTCAAGGCCCGCTACCGGATAGACCAGGACGCGGCGACGGCCTACGGCATGGAGTACCAGGAGGCCTCGGCGATCCTGGCGGAGAAGGGCACCGACGAGCTGGTCTCGCGGCTGGTCGACCGCTTCCACCGGGTGGCCCGCGACTACGAGGTCATGCTCGTCCTCGGCACGGACTACGCGGACACCAACCTCCCCGACGAACTGGCCCTCAACGCCCGTCTGGCCAACGAGCTGGGCGCGGTGGTCGTTCCCGTGGTGGGCGGCACCAAGCACGCCCCCGAGGCCGTGCGCGCCGAGGCCCAGAGCGCCTTCCGCGCCTACGAGAGCCTGGGCTGCCACGTCGTCGCGATGGTCGTCAACCGGGTGGCCCCCGAGGACCGTGACCCCATAGCCGAGCGCCTCGCCGCCCGGCTCCCCGTGCCCTGCTACGTACTGCCGGACGACAAGTCGCTGTCCGCCCCGACCGTCGCCCAGATCACCCGGGCGCTCGGCGGCGAGGTGCTCCTCGGCGACGAGGCCGGACTGGCCCGCGACGCGCTGGACTTCGTCTTCGGCGGCGCCATGCTGCCGAACTTCCTGAACGCCCTGACGCCGGGCTGCCTGGTCGTCACCCCGGGGGACCGCTCGGACCTGGTCGTCGGCGCGTTGGCCGCGCACACCTCGGGCACTCCGCCGATCGCCGGTGTGCTGCTGACGCTGAACGAGCGCCCGACGAAGGACATCCTGACGCTGGCCTCGAAGCTCGCGCCGGGCACCCCGGTCGTCTCGGTGGCCGGCAACAGCTTCCCGACCGCCGCCGAACTCTTCGCGCTGCAGAGCCGGTTGAACTCGGCGACCCCGCGCAAGCTGGAGACCGCGCTCGGCCTGTTCGAGCGTCACGTGGACACCGCCGAGCTGCGCGGCCTGCTGTCGGTGGCCCGCTCGGAGCGCGTCACCCCGATGATGTTCGAGCACGAGCTGCTGGAGCGGGCCCGTTCCGAGAGGCGCCGGGTCGTCCTGCCCGAGGGCACCGAGGAGCGCGTGCTGCGCGCCGCGGACGTGGTGCTGCGCCGGGGGGTCTGCGACCTGACCCTGCTGGGCGAGGAGCAGGCCATCCTGAAGAAGGCCGCCGACCTGGGCATCGACATCTCCTCCGCGCAGCTGATCGACCCGGCGACCTCCCCCCTGCGGGAACGATTCTCCGAGTACTACGCCAAGGTCCGCGCCCACAAGGGCATGACCGTCGAGCTGGCCAACGACGTGGTCACCGACGTCAATTACTTCGGCACCCTGATGGTCCAGGAGGGCCTGGCCGACGGCATGGTCTCCGGCTCGGTGCACTCCACCGCCGCGACCATCCGCCCCGCCTTCGAGATCATCAAGACCAAGCCCGAGGCCTCGATCGTCTCCTCGGTCTTCTTCATGTGCCTGGCCGACCAGGTCCTCGTCTACGGGGACTGCGCGGTCAATCCGGACCCGAACGCCGAGCAGCTCGCGGACATCGCCGTCCAGTCGGCCGCCACCGCCGCCGCCTTCGGCGTCGAGCCGCGGATCGCGATGCTCTCGTACTCGACGGGCACCTCCGGTTCCGGAGCCGACGTGGACAAGGTCCGCAAGGCCACCGAGATCGTCCGCGATCAGCGCCCCGATCTGCTGATCGAGGGTCCGATCCAGTACGACGCGGCCGTGGAGCCCTCGGTCGCCGCGACCAAGCTGCCCGAGTCCGAGGTGGCCGGCCGCGCGACGGTGCTGATCTTCCCCGACCTCAACACGGGCAACAACACGTACAAGGCCGTGCAGCGCTCGGCGGGCGCCGTCGCGGTCGGCCCGGTCCTCCAGGGCCTGCGCAAGCCGGTCAACGACCTCTCGCGCGGGGCGCTCGTCCAGGACATCGTCACCACCGTGGCGATCACCGCGATCCAGGCGCAGTCCCAGCCCCTGCCGCAGGCCAAGTAATCCCCCACCGCACTCGAAGGAAAGACCCCTCACCGTGACCGCATCGCGCGTACTCGTCCTCAACTCCGGCTCCTCGTCGGTGAAGTACCAGCTGCTCGACATGGCGGACTCCACCCGCCTGGCGGTCGGCCTGGTGGAGCGCATCGGGGAAGGGACCTCCCGCCTCGTGCACGAGCCGCTGACCGGTCCCGGCGCGGCGGGCGGCAAGAGGGAGCGGCTCGGCCCGATCGCCGATCACGAGGCCGCGCTGAAGGCCGTCGCCGCCGAGCTGGCCGCGGACGGGCTGGGCCTGGACTCCCCCGAACTGGCCGCTGTGGGGCACCGGGTGGTGCACGGCGGGACGCGCTTCACCCAGCCGACGGTGATCGACGACGAGGTGCTGGCGGAGATCCGCAGCCTGATCCCGCTCGCGCCGCTGCACAATCCGGCGAACGTGACGGGCATCGAGGTGGCGCGCTCGCTGCGCGCCGACATCCCGCAGGTGGCCGTCTTCGACACGGCGTTCCACTCGACGATGCCGGAGTACGTGGCCCGGTACGCGATCGACGCCGCGACGGCCGACAAGTACGCCATCCGGCGGTACGGGTTCCACGGGACCTCGCACGCCTACGTCTCGCGGGCGACGGCCGCGCTGCTCGGCAAGGCGGCCTCGGACGTGAACGTGATCGTCCTCCACCTGGGCAACGGCGCCTCCGCCTCGGCGGTCCGCGGCGGGGTGTGCGTGGAGACCTCCATGGGGCTGACCCCGCTGGAGGGTCTGGTCATGGGCACCCGTTCGGGCGACCTCGATCCGGCGGTCATCTTCCACCTGGCACGGGTGGGCGGCCTCTCGGTGGATGAGATCGATTCGCTCCTGAACAAGAAGAGCGGTCTGCTGGGCCTGTGCGGCGACAACGACATGCGCGAGGTGCAGCGGCGGGCGGAGGAGGGCGACGCCTCGGCGCAGCTCGCGCTGGCCTCGTACGTCCACCGGCTGAAGAAGTACATCGGCGCCTACTCGGCGGTGCTGGGCCGGGTGGACGCGGTCGTGTTCACCGCCGGGGTCGGGGAGAACTCCTCCTCGATCCGGGAGGCGGCCGTGGAGGGTCTGGCCGAGCTGGGCCTGGCGCTGGACCTGGAGGCCAACGCGGTGCGCTCCCCCGAGCCGCGGCTGGTCTCGGCGGACTATGCCCGGGTGGCCGTGGCCGTGGTCCCGACTGATGAGGAACTGGAGATCGCCGCCCAGGCGTACGCGCTGGTTACTCACTAGTCACTTGGACTTTCCGCCAGACGGAATATTCCGCTACGAAACAAACCGATAGGATCCGCTCCATGCGCCGTTCCAAAATCGTCTGCACGCTGGGCCCCGCCGTCGACTCGTATGAGCAGCTGAAAGCGCTCATCGAGGCAGGCATGAACGTGGCCCGATTCAACTTCAGCCACGGATCCCAGGCAGAACACCAGGAGCGGTACGACCGCGTCCGGCAGGTCTCCGAGGACACCGGGCGTGCCGTCGGCGTCCTCGCCGACCTCCAGGGCCCGAAGATCCGTCTGGAGACCTTCGCCGAGGGTCCCGTCGAGCTGGTGCGCGGTGACGAGTTCACCATCACCACCGAGGACGTCCCGGGTGACAAGTCCATCTGCGGCACCACCTACAAGGGCCTGCCCGGCGACGTCGCCAAGGGTGACCAGGTCCTGATCAACGACGGCAACGTCGAGCTCCGGGTGACCGAGGTCGAGGGCCCGCGGGTCAAGACCATCGTCATCGAGGGCGGTGTCATCTCGGACCACAAGGGCATCAACCTGCCGGGTGCCGCCGTCAACGTCCCCGCGCTGTCGGAGAAGGACGTCGACGACCTCCGCTTCGCCCTCCGGATGGGCTGCGACATGGTCGCCCTGTCCTTCGTCCGCGACGCCAACGACGTCAAGGACGTCCACAAGGTCATGGACGAGGAGGGCCGCCGGGTCCCCGTCATCGCCAAGGTGGAGAAGCCGCAGGCCGTCGAGAACATGGCGGCCGTGGTCGACGCCTTCGACGCGGTCATGGTGGCCCGTGGCGACCTGGCCGTCGAGTACCCGCTCGAGAAGGTCCCGATGGTCCAGAAGCGGCTCATCGAGATGTGCCGCCGCAACGCCAAGCCGGTGATCGTCGCGACCCAGATGATGGAGTCGATGATCACCAACTCCCGCCCGACCCGCGCGGAGGCCTCCGACGTCGCCAACGCGATCCTCGACGGCGCGGACGCGGTCATGCTGTCGGCCGAGTCCTCGGTGGGCGCCTACCCGATCGAGACCGTCAAGACGATGTCGAAGATCGTCGCGGCGGCCGAGGAGGAGCTCCTCTCCAAGGGCCTGCAGCCGCTGGTCCCGGGCAAGAAGCCGCGCACCCAGGGCGGCTCCGTCGCCCGCGCGGCCTGCGAGATCGCGGAGTTCCTCGACGGCAAGGCGCTCATCGCCTTCACCCAGTCCGGTGACACCGCCCGCCGGCTGTCGCGCTACCGCGCCACGCAGCCGATCCTGGCCTTCACCACCGACCCGCACACCCGCAACCAGCTCACGCTGAGCTGGGGCGTCGAGTCCTACATCGTCCCGCACGTGGACACCACCGACGCGATGGTCGACCTGGTGGACGGCGAGCTGCTCAAGCTGGGCCGCAACAACGAGGGCGACACCGTGATCATCACGGCCGGCTCGCCCCCCGGCGTCCCGGGCACCACCAACATGGTCCGGGTGCACCACCTGGGCGGCGGCGAGCGCGACTGATCGCGCGGCACCGCCTACTCCGCTGAACTCTGCCGCACAGAGGCCGAGGGCGGCACCCCGATCGGATCGGGGTGCCGCCCTCGGCGTTTTCGCATGTCCTGCGGAGCTGCGGAGCCACTCCTGAGCTACTCCGGCGGGCCGATGTAGTTCTTCAGGCCCGGAACCGTCAGTGTGCCGCCGAACTGGCCGGCCTGGACGACCTTGACGTTCGTGAAGAACGCGAAGGGGACGTTCAGCGGCGGCGGGCTGTTCGGGGTGAACTCGATCGGGATCAGACCGAAGAGGTTGCCCTTGAGGCTCTCGGTGTACATCGTCACCGTGCCGCCGCGGATCTTGGACGTGGAGCCCGGGCGCGACTTCAGGTGGGCGACGTTCCCGCCCTTGCCGACCGTCTGGTACAGGTCCTTGATGTCCACCGAGTCCGCGGTGAACTTCAGGACCTTCTTGGTCTTGCCGCCGGCCGTCTTCACCTCGACGATGCCGTGGTAGTCCAGGCCGTAGAGGGTCAGCAGCGAGCTGTCGAGGTACCAGGGCTCGTCCGGCAGGAGGGGGACGTTCTCCTCCAGCTCGGCGTCGGCCAGGGCCTTGGCGTCGTAGGTCGGGCAGGGGAAGGGTTCCTTCCCCTCCGCGTCCTTCTTGTCCTCGTCCTTGGCCTTGTCGGCCGCCTTGCCCGTCTCGTCCTTCGGGGTCTCGGCGGTGTCCTTGACCTCGTCGGACAGCTCCTCGACCTTGACGCCCGCCGTCTTCGCCGCGTCGCGGATGGCGTCCGCGGCCGGGTCCGGCGCCTTCGTCGGGGCCTTGGTCGGGGTCGTGGACGGGGTCGTGGACGGCGTGGGCGTGGACGGCGTGGGCGCGGGGGTCGTCAGGGGCTTGGTGAGCCCGTCGACGAGGCCCTTGAGCGCGTCTCCGACACCCAGCGGGTCCAGCGGGTTGGTGGTCTTGGTCGGCGTGGGCTCCGCGGCCGCGGGGGCCGCCGGCTTGTCGGTCGTGGACTTGCTCGCCGTCGGGGCCGGGGTCGTCGTCCCGCTCGGCTTCGGCTTCGCCGAGGCGGAGGGCGAGGGGCTCGTCGTGGCCGACGCGCTCGGCGAAGGCGACTTCGAAGGCGACGGCGACTTCGACTCGGACTCCGCCGGATCGTCGGACCGCGTCACGCACGGACCGGGCGCGAAGGGGATGTCCTTGTCGTCGGCCACGGCCAGCTTGGGCGCCATGCCCATCCCGACGAACACGGCCGTCGGCATCGCCGCCAGCGCCATCGTCTTGCCGACGGGTATCTGGAGCTTGTTCAGCAGCGACTTCCTGGGGGCCGCGTGCCGCGGACCCTTGATCTCACGGGACTCTGCGCCTGGGGCCACGCCCCGCTGCGTCTCGTCACCCCGCACTGTTCCTCCCGCCATCGGCGTGGGCAGTCGTCTCGCTCGCGTGTGCCGGAGTTTCCATTTCGCGCTGTCCCGGGACGCCCTGGGGGCCTGCCGCGAACTCCGCCTTGGCCATGTCGATTCCGGCGGCCGGACGCCGGTCCGCGGGCTCCTCTTCCGCCGGCTGCCCCGGCGCCCACGACAGCGCGAGGGCGCCGCCGATCATGGCGGGGACCAAGCCGAGGCCGAAGCCGCCCAGGTTGGAGACCGGGATCGACACGATGGCCAGCAGGATCGCGGCGACTCCGGCGAAGACGCGGATGGCCTGCTGGAACCACAGGGCCAGGCCGAGCGTGATCAGCAGTACGCCGATGATCAGCGCGCCGGCGCCACCCGTGGTGGCCATCGCGAGGGTGATATTGCCGAGCCGGAGGTCCGCGTACGGGAAGTACGCGATCGGGAAGCCGCTGACGAACGTGAACAGCCCGGCCCAGAAGGGACGGCGCCCGCGCCAGGCGTGGAAGTGGTACCACACCACGGTGAGCCAGGCGTCGTCTTCGGCGCGAACGTAAACCGGGGCCTGGGGGTTCATGGACAACAGCTCCCTGGAAACGGTGGTACGGAGAATCTGTGGAGCCCGGACGGGGCGGACGGCGACGACTGACGCCGCCGACCGCCCCTCCGGTCGCTCAACCGGGACTGATTACTTCTCGTCCTGGTAGCACGGCTGGTCGCCGCCGAGCAGGCGCAGCTTCAGGTCGGGAAGCTTGAACGTGCCCGCCGTGGTCGCCCACGCCTTCTGGCGCACGTTCGTCAGGACCGCCTTCTCGGCGCGCTGCGAGAACGCGTACGGGCTGGAGACCGTACCCGGCTGCGGCTTCATCACGTGGCTCTTGTCGCCGACCGCGACGCCGATGTCGATGTTCTTGAACTCGGCGTCGGTGTCGAGCTCGGCAACATCCAGGTAGATGTTGTCGGCGACGGCGGGCTTGCCCTTGTGACCGGTGCGCAGCTGCAGCGTGACGTTGCCGAACGGCGTCGGGGTCACCAGCGACTGGCACATGTTGGTGATCTCGGCGTGGCTGAACCCGGAGATGGTGACCGGGTGGTGCTTGGCCTCGCCCGTCTTGAGGTCGTGACCCTCGGCGACACCGCCGTACTGGATGAGGTTGTCACCGTCGAGCTTGTCGGCCGAGACCTTGAAGTCCTGGCCGGAGACGCTGAAGGACGCCGCGAGGGCACCCTGCGCCAGACCCACACCGACCGCGGCCGTGGCCGCGATGCTCGGCACCATGACGAGCGCGAAGCGCTTCCATCTGGTCCCGCCACGAACCTGAGAACTCATTTCGTTCCTCCTTCTCGGACGTACATCTCCGGTCCGGGCCGTGCCCGTCCTGGGATGGGAGAAGTGCTACGTCCTCGGGAAGGAGCGCAGGCGGCCCGGCCGCGGCTGTGCCACGTCCGAAACACCGGCGATCACCCCCGAGCGACAACCACTGGGCCACGCGTTCGCGCAACCTGGAGGACAGGCCCCACCGTGTGGCAGGAACCCCCCTGTCCAACGGCCGGTGCCACTGCCACCGGCCGGCTCGGTGGGGACCCTTCACCGCGGCTCCGAGTGAGCGGCTCTGCGGGAAGGACCGAGCGTCGCCGATCGTGGTCCATTCCCGGCCGGGGCACAAGGGGGTTCGTTACTGGCGGGTAACGGCCAGATAACCTGAGTACGACCCCCTGCCGTCGGGTGGCGACACAGGGTGTCACCGAAGGCCACGACAGAAGGGCGGAAGAGTGAACACTCCGGACAGTTCACGGGGTTCGACTTACTGCGAGTAACAGCGGCCGCGATTGCCAAGTTTTGGCAAAGTGCGGCCGCTGTTTATCTCTGTGTCAACAAATCGTCGGCTCTTCGAGCCCGCGCCGGACCGGTACTAGAACAGCACCCGGGCCAGCGCCGTACGCGCCGCCGTCACCCGCGGGTCGTCCGCGCCGATGACCTCGAACAGCTCCAGCAGCCGCAGCCGTACGGCGTCCCGATCCTCACCGAACGTCACCCGCACGGTGTCCACCAGGCGCCCGAAGGCGTCCTCCACGTGACCGCCGACCAGGTCGAGGTCGGCCGCGGCGATCTGCGCCGCCGGGTCGCGCGGGTTCTCGGCGGCCGCGGCGCGCACCGCCTGCGGGTTCATGTCCCGGACGCGGGCGAGGAGCTCGGCCTGCGCCAGGCCCAGCTTGGCCTCGGTGTTGCCCGGGTCGTCCGCCAGTACGTTCTTGTACGCCTGCACGGCGCCGCCCAGGTCACCGGCGTCGAGCGCGACGACGGCCGCTTCCAGCAGCGCGTCGTACGGACCGGCCGCGGCCTCGGTCTCGGTGGCGGCGGCCGGAGCGGCCTCCGCGTTCGGGTCCACCTCGATGCCGATGATCCCGAAGCGCTCCTCGGCGACCTGGACCAGCTGGGCGAGGGTCTCGCGGATCTGCTGCTCGGGGGCCACGCCCTGGAACAGCGGCAGCACCTGGCCGGCGACCACGGCGAAGACGGCCGGGATGCCCTGGATGCCGAACTGCTGCATCAGCATCTGGTTGGCGTCGACGTCCACCTTGGCCAGCACGAGGCGGCCGTTCGCCTCGACGGTCAGCCGCTCCAGGAGGGGGCTGAGCTGCTTGCACGGCTCGCACCACTCGGCCCAGAAGTCCAGGACGACCGGAACCTCTGCGGAAAGCTGGAGCACATCGCGTTCGAACCCGGCCTCGTCTACGTCGATGACGAGCGCGGACGGCGGTACGGCGCCGGCGGCCGGGCCGCTGCCACCGCCCTGACCGGCCTGGCGGGCCGCTTCGGCGCGGGCCTGCTCGGCCTTGGCCTTGGCCTCGCCGGCCGCCTTCACCGCGGCGAGGTCGACGACGCCGCTCATGGACATGTTTCTGGGCTGCATGCGTACATCCTCCCCCGTATGCGCGCGCCGACGAAAAAGATCGCGTGAATTGGCCGTAGTGCCACTGTGGCGCGATCGCAATGCGGTCGATCTTGGGCGGCGCCGGGTCCCCACCTGGCGCCCTGTAGCTCTTCGCGTGGTTGTCGCTCTTACGCTACGAGCCGTAGCGTAACTCCTGAAGACCCCGCGGCGCCCCGTGATTTGAAGCACAGCCCTTCGGGACCCGATCGTTCCGCTACTGACGGGTATGGTCTCGGCCATGCGCAACCCCAGCCCCGGCCGAACCGGCCGCCCCCGCAGCGCCGCAGCGGACGCGGCCATCCTGGCCGCCACGCGGGACGCGCTGGTCGATCTGGGCTGGTCGAAGCTGACGATGGGCGACGTCTCGGCCCGGGCCGGCGTCGCCAAGACCACCCTCTACCGGCGCTGGGCGGGCAAGAACGAGCTGGTCGTGGACGCGGTGGCGGAGCTCTTCGACTCCCTGGAGCTGCCGGACCGCGGCTCCCTCGAAGCCGACATCGAGTACGTGGTGCTCCAGTTCGCCGACCTGCTGCGGCGCCCGGAGGCCCGGACCGCGCTGATGGCGGTCGTCGCCGAGTCCACCCGGGACGACGCCCTGCGCGACCGGATCCGGTCGGCCATCGTCGATCGGCAGAAACGTCTCGTCGTACTGGGTCGCGAACGGGCCCAGGCCCGCGGCGAACTCCCGAAGGAGGAGGACGAGTCCCTCGCCGGCCACTCCACGGACCTGATCTTCGACGTGATCGCGGGCACGGTCGTGCATCGTGCGCTGGTCAGCTCGGAACCGGTGGACGAATTGTGGGTCGGCATGTTCACGACCCTTCTGATGCACGGCCTGCGCGGCCCGGCGGAGGCGTGACGCCGGCACCGCGATGGCGCCGGCGGGGCTGAATTTCAG
>NZ_JBHWJY010000098.1:0-29637 GCF_042731135.1 Streptomyces sp. NPDC059874 | reverse complement strand
GGCTGGATGTGCCGCTGCGCGGCACCCTGGGCTCCGCCCAGACCCGCGCCTCAAACGCCGGCGGGGCTGGAATTGCCCTGCGGGCAATCCAGCCGCGCCTGGCGGTCGGCAAAGGGGCTACTTTTCCGTGACGCCCGCGGAGTCGAAGGTGGCTACCTCGTGCATCGCGCGGGCCGCGCTCTGGACCAGCGGGAGGGCCAGCAGCGCGCCCGTGCCTTCGCCGAGGCGGAGGTCCAGGTCGACCAGCGGGCGCAGGCCGAGCTTGTTCAGGGCCGCGACGTGGCCGGGCTCGGCGCTGCGGTGGCCGGCGATGCAGGCGGAGAGGGCCTCCGGGGCGATGGCACGGGCCACCAGCGCGGCGGCTCCCGCGCTCACGCCGTCGAGGATGACCGGCGTACGGAGGGAGGCTCCGCCGAGGAGGAGGCCCACGATCGCCGCGTGCTCCAGGCCGCCGATCGCCGCCAGGACGCCGATCGGGTCCGCCGGGTCCGGCTGGTGGAGCTCCAGGGCGCGGCGTACGACCTCGACCTTGCGGGCGTGGGTCTCGTCGTTGATGCCCGTGCCGCGGCCGGTGACCTCCGCCGGGTCCACCCCGGTGAAGACGGAGATGAGGGCCGCGGAAACCGTGGTGTTCGCGATGCCCATCTCGCCCGTGAGCAGCGCCTTGTTGCCCGCCGCGACCAGGTCGCGGGCCGTCTCGATGCCGACCTCGATGGCCGCGACGGCCTCTTCGCGGGTCATCGCCGGGCCGGTGGAGAGGTCCGCCGTGCCCGGGCGGACCTTGCGGGGCAGCAGGCCGGGGGTGGCCGGCAGGTCGCCCGCGACGCCCACGTCGATCACGCAGACCTCCGCGCCGACCTGGTTGGCGAAGGCGTTGCAGACGGCGCCGCCGCCGAGGAAGTTGGCCACCATCTGGGTGGTGACCTCCTGCGGCCAGGGGGTGACGCCCTGGGCGTGGACCCCGTGGTCGCCCGCGAAGATCGCGACGGCCGCGGGCTCCGGGATCGGCGGCGGGCAGACCCGGGAGAGGCCCGCGAGCTGCGCGGAGATGATTTCGAGCATGCCGAGCGCGCCCGCGGGCTTGGTCATGCGCTTCTGCCGCTCCCACGCCTCGCCGAGCGCCTTCGCGTCGAGCGGGCGGATGCCGGCGACCGTCTCGGAGAGCAGGTCGTGCGGCTCCTCGCCGGGCAGGGCGCGGCGCCCGTACGTCTCCTCGTGGACCACCCAGGAGAGCGGGCGGCGCTGGGACCAGCCGGCCTGGGCCAGCTCGGGCTCCTCGGGGAACTCGTCGACGTAGCCGACGCACAGGTACGCGACGACCTCCAGGTGCTCCGGGAGGCCGAGCGCGCGGACCATCTCGCGCTCGTCGAAGAAGCTGACCCAGCCGACGCCGAGGCCTTCGGCTCGGGCGGCGAGCCAGAGGTTCTCGACGGCGAGGGCCGAGGAGTACGGGGCCATCTGCGGCTGGGTGTGCCGGCCGAGGGTGTGGCGTCCGCCGCGGGTCGGGTCGGCGGTGACGACGATGTTCACCGGGGTGTCGAGGATGGCCTCGATCTTGAGTTCCTTGAACTGCTTCGCCCGGGCCTTGGGCAGCGAGTTCGCGTAGGCCTCGCGCTGGCGCTGGGCGAGCTCGTGCATCGTCCGACGGGTCTCGGCGGAGCGGATGACGACGAAGTCCCAGGGCTGGGAGTGGCCGACGCTGGGCGCGGTGTGGGCCGCCTCCAGGACGCGGAGGAGCACCTCGTGCGGGATGGGGTCGGTACGGAAGCCCTTGCGGATGTCGCGGCGCTCGCGCATCACGCGCAGCACGGCCTCGCGCTCGGCGTCGTCGTAGGCCGGAGCCGGGTCGCCCACGACGGGTTCGGCCGGGTTCGGCGGCTCGGGCTCGCCGTCGCCTGCCCCGTCGACCGCGGCGGGCTCGGTCGGAACCTGCGGCTCGGCCTGCGCCCCGTCGACCGCGGCGGGCTCGGACGGGACCTGCGGCCCGGCGGGAGCGAGTTGGTCGGCCTGCGGCGCCGCGTCGGCCGCGGCGGGGTCGGCCTGCTCGACCGCCTCGGGCTCGGCGGGGTGGACCGCCTCGGGCTGTGCCTCGACAAGTACGGGTGCGACCTGCTCGGCCGGTGCGTCCGCGACGGGCCCTGCCACGGGCTCTGCCACCGGCTCCGCCGTGGCGGTGGCCACGGGATCGGCGGCCTCGGCCGGTGCCTCTGCCACGGGCTCGACGATCTGCTCCGCCGGGGGGGCGGGTACGGGTTCGGCCTGATCGGCCACCGGGGGCAGCGCCTCGGCGGAGACCGGTTCCGCGGGCGCGGGCTCGGCGAACACCGGCTCGGCGGCAGCCGGCTCGGCCGGCAGGGCCTGCGCCGGGACCGGCTCGGCCGCCTGGGCGGAAACCGGCTCTGCGGATACGGGCTCGGCGGGCCGGCCCACCGTTTCTGCGGGAGCGGCCGTCGGCTCGGCCGGGAGCGGCGCGGGTTCCACGGGCAGGGCCGTGGGCTCGGCCGGGAGCTCCACCGCCGCCGGGGCGGCGGGGAGCGGCTCCGGGCCGGCGGGGGCCGGGACCGGCTCGGCCTGGGCCGCGGGGGCCGCCGGCACGGGCTCCGGAGCGAAGACGGGCTGCGGCTCGGGTGCCGGGGCGGCCTCCGTCACGGGCTGCGGCGGCTGCGGCTGCTGCTGCTGCTGCTGCTCGGCGAACTGCGGCTGCGGGGTCCACGGGGCGCCGGCCTGCGGGGGGATCTCGGTGAGCTGCGGGGCCGGGGCCGCCGGGATGTCCAGGTACTCGGGGCCCGTGGTCGGCGGACCGGGCCGGCGCAGGGGCGCCGGCGCCGCGGCCGGACCGCGGTCCGCGAGGGAGCGTACGACCCCGCCGGTCGCCTCGGGCACGGGCGGACCCATGTGCAGCGGGCGGCGGACCGGGGCGGCGGCGGCCGGGGCCGCGGGCTGGGGGTACCCCTGGACGGGGTCCGGGGAGGGGACGGTGAGCCCGCCGAGGTCGAGCGCGCCGGAGTCACGCCCGCCCGCCTCGTGCGCGCCGGCGCCGTAGGAGGGGAACTCGGGGTACGCGGCCGGCTCGGTGTACACCGGGGCCTCGGGGTAGGACTGCTCGGTGCCGTAGGCCGGGAACTCGGGGGCCGGCGGGACGACCTGGGGGTCGCTCCACGCGCCCTGGCCGCTCGGCATCAGCAGGAGTTCCTCGTCCTCCGGCTCGGCCGGGTCGTCCACGAGGTCCTGGAAGGCGTAGCCGGCGGGAAGCGGTGCCGGGATCTGGACCGGAGCGGGGATGCCCTGCTGATCCACCATGCCCGCGTTGTCCGGGTGACCCTCGCCCGGGACCTGGCCGGTGTCAGTCATGCGTACCCCTCGCCCATCGGTGTTGCCTCTTCGATCGCCCGGCGCCACGTGACGAACGAACGGTCCGCGCGACAACCAGTAAGCATTGTCGCGCCCGTTCGCCATCATGGCGGCCATAACCGCCACGGTCCTCTGTGGACTGCGCCACGTCGTGCGTACCGGCTGTGCCGTGATGCCCGAATCGTCCTGGGCTGTACGACGATCGGCCAGCCTACCCCGGCCTCCGGGTCAGCGGTTCACCGGGCGTTCGGCTGCCAGCAGGAACACGACGGAACGGTCCTGTTCGGCCCAGGTCCGGGTGTCCAGGCCGACGGACTGGAGCAGGGCGCACTCGACGGCGTACCCGTGTTCGGTGAGTGCCCGGCCGATGGCTTCCGCCTCGTCGCGCGTGGAGGCGTGGCTGACGATCCGTTCGGGGCGCCGGTCGGCGACGGCCGCGACCACTTCGGCTCCGCCGCCGCCGACGCGGACGACGTCGGGCTCGGGCAGGTCCTCCAGTACGTGGGGCGCGCGCCCGGTGACGACCTGGACCTGCACTCCGCGCTTGCGGGCGGCGGCAGTTACGCGTTCGCAGGCGTCGGGGTCGGCGTCCACGGCGATGACGGCCGCACCGAAGGCGGCGGCGTCCACGGCCACGCCGCCGGCTCCGGCGCCGATGTCCCAGACGAGGTCGCCGGTGCGGGGGCCGAGCCTGGCGAGCTGAGCGGCCCGCAGGTGCGCGGACTGCCCCTCCGCCGCCTCGGGCTGCGGTCGGGCCCAGCCGCGGCCGGCGGCCGGGGTGGGGCGCTGCCCGAGCAGCCAGCCCGGTTCGGCCTCCGGGGCCTGTCCCCCGCCGCCGATGACGATGACGACGTTCGGGTCGCGCCAGTTGTGGTCGGCGACCTTGTCGGAGGTGAGGACGCTCACCTGCTCGCGCTCGGTGCCGAGTTCCTCGCAGACGACGAAGGTGCGGTGGACTCCTTCGAGGAGCAGCGCGAGTTCGACGGGCCCGGCGCCGGGCGAGGTGAGGACGGCGACCTTGGGGTGGGCGCGGCAGACGTTGACGGCGCGGCGCAGGCTGCGGCGGTGGGCGACGACGACCTGCGCGTCGTCCCAGGGCATCCCGGCGCGGGCGAAGGCGGCCGCGACGGAGGAGACGGCCGGGACGACTTCCACCTCCAGGCCGTGTTCGGGCGCGCGCAGGGTTCGTACGACGCCGAAGAAGCCGGGGTCTCCGTCGGCGAACACGACGGCGGTGCCGCGGTGGCCGGCGATGCGGCGGGCGGCGAGGCCGAGGCTGCCGAGGCGGATGCGTTCCGCGGTGGGCGGGACCTCGGGGAGTGCGAGGTGGTGGGCCGCGCCGGCCACCAGAGTGGCGGCGGAGAGCGCGGACCGGGCGGCCGCGTTCAGCGTCGAGCCGTCCCAGCCGATCACCGTGACCCGGTCGGCCATCGTCGTCAGTCTCCTGGTGTGGGGCAGGCGAATTTCGTCGGGGTGGGGTCGGGCACGGTGAGACTACCTGGTCATCGGGTCAGCTCCAGTCGGCGCCGACGGCGTAGCCGTTCGCGTCGGCCCGCTGTCGATACGAGTAGTCGTCCTCGTATCCGTACGTGTTGTCGTACTCGTCGGCTTCGTCGAGGTCCTCGGGGACCAGGCTCCAGACGATGAGGTCGGTACGGGTGTCGGTCCAGGTGCCGTCGGGCGTCTGCGTGCGCACTATCCAGGCGTTGCGCAGGACGCCTTCGCTGATGCAGCCGATCTTCTGGGCCACCTGCTGGGAGGCGGTGTTGTCGGCCGCGGTGCGCAGTTCGAGGCGTTCGAAGCGCTGGTCGCGGAAGAGCCACTGGGCGACGGCGAGTACGGACTCGCTGGCGTAGCCCTCGCCACGGGCCCACGGGGCGGTGACGTAGCCGACCTCGGTGGCGCGGGTGCGCCAGTTGGTGTTCTGGAGGTGGACGATGCCGACGAGGCGCTGGGTGAGGAACTCGGTGACGGCGAAGACGATGCCGCGGCCCTCGGTGCGTTCGGCGTGGGACTGCCGGGTGGCCCAGGAGTGCGCGTCCGCCTGGGTGTAGGGGTGCGGCACGGAGGTCCAGGCGGTGACGTTCTCGTCGTTCATCATCTCGGTGAGCGCGGTGACGTCGTCTTCCTCGAAGGGGCGCAGCACCAGCCGGTCCGTGCTGATGGTGACGTCCGGGAAGGTGGTAGTCATGCGCAGCTCCATCGCCTTTGCTGGACCGTTTGCGTGGGTCGTAGGCCACAGCATGCAGCATGGGCCTCGGGAAGCGCATGGCCGGGTTGCCCGGAAGCGGGCAGAACTCGGCCCCGCACGTCCACCTGGGGTGCGGGGCCGGAATTCAACGGTCGGTCAGGACTTCGGGGCGCCGAAGGCCGGGATGACCGAGCCCTGGTACTTCTCCTCGATGAACTTCTTGACCTCGTCGGAGTTCAGGAGCTTGGCGAGCTTCTGGATCCGCGGGTCGTCCTGGTTGCCTTCCTTGACCGCGAGGAAGTTGGCGTAGGGGTTGCCCTCGGCCTTCTCCAGGATCAGCGCGTCCTTGGCGGGCGACAGGTTGGCCTCGATGGCGTAGTTGCCGTTGATGACGGCGGCGTCCACGTCGTTCAGGGCGCGCGGGACCGTGGCGGCCTCCAGCTCCTTGAACTCCAGGCCCTTCTTGTCGGTGATGTCGGACAGCTTGGCGCTGGTGCCGACACCCTCCTTGAGGGTGATCAGGTTGTTCGCGGCGAGCAGCTGGAGCGCGCGGCCCTCGTTGGTGGTGTCGTTGGGGACGGCGATGGTCTGGCCGGCCTTGATGTCGGTGAGGGCCTTGACCTTCTTGGAGTAGAGGCCGAGGGGCTCCAGGTGCACGTCGACGACGGGCACGATGTGCGTGTTGTTCTTCTTGTTGAAGTCGTCGAGGTACGGCTTGTGCTGGAAGTAGTTGCCGTCGACCTGGCCCTGCTCGGCGGCGGTGTTCGGCAGGACGTAGTCCGTGAACTCCTTGACCTCCAGCTTGAGGCCTTCCTTGGCCGCGAGCTTGTCCTTGACGAAGTTCAGGATGTCGGCGTGCGGGCTCGGGGAGGCCGCGATGACGAGCGGCTTGCTCTCGTCGGTCTTGCCGCCGTCGGCCTTGGTGGAGGACGGGTCCGAGGAGCTGCCGCAGGCGGTGAGGCCGAGGGCGAGCGCGGAGGCGGTGGCGGCGAGGGCGGTGAGCTTGATGTTCTTACGCACGAAGAGTGCCTTTCTTGCATTTGTGTGGGTGGTGGCCCAAGCACGACAAGTGCGGGCTCATGGGGGAAAAGTTCTGTTCAGGCTGTCCGGCCGCGGCGGGCCAGGAGGCGAACCACGCCGTCACCGATCAGCTGGATCACCGTGACGATGGCGATCAGGACGACGACGGTGGCGAGCATGAAGCCGGTCTCGAAGCGCTGGAAGCCGTAGGTGATGGCTTTGGAGCCGAGCCCTTCGCCGCCGACGGCCCCGGCCATCGCCGAGTAGCCGACCAGCGTGATGACGGTGGTGGTGACGCCGGCGACCAGGGAGGGCAGGGCCTGCGGGAGGAGCACCTTGCCGACCAGGGTGGGGATGCCGCCGCCCATGGACTCGACCGCTTCGATCAGGCCGTGGTCCACCTCGCGGACGGCGGTCTCGACGAGCCGGGCGAAGAAGGGGATGGCGCCGATGGCGAGCGGGACGATCATGGCGGTGGGGCCGATGAAGGTGCCGACGATCGCCGTGGTGACCGGGATCAGGAAGATCAGCAGGATGATGAACGGGAGCGAGCGGCCCATGTTCACGATCACGCCGAGGACCTTGTTGAGCGGCCGGTTCTGCAGGAGGCCGCCCTTGTCGGTCAGGACGAGCAGGATGCCGATGGGCAGTCCGCCGAGGACGGTCACCAGGGTGGACCACAACACCATGTAGAGGGTGTCGTAGGTGCCCTGGGTGAGCAGGGGCTGCATCTCGGACCAGGTCACTTGGCACCATCCTTGACCAGTGCGGCGAGTTCGTCCGCCAGGCCGTCGGCGCTCTCGCCGCCTTCGACGAGTTCGACCTGGAGGCCCTGCTCGCGCAGGAAGCCCACCGGGACCACGTTGTCCTCGTAGCGTCCGGGGAGCTCGATGCGCATCCGGCCGATCTGCTTGCCGGCGACGGTGTCCATCGCGGCGCCGAGGATCGAGATGTCGATGTTGTACGTCCGCGAGAGCTGGGAGATGACCGGCTGGGTGGCCGCGTCGCCCTGGAAGGTGACGTCGACGACGGTGCGGTCGGGTCCGGTCGCGGAGCCGGTGACGGGGAAGAGTTCGCCGGCGAGCTCGGAGCCGGGGGTGGCGAGCAGCTCGGCGACGGTGCCGGACTCGACGATCCGGCCCCGCTTCATGAGGGCGGCCGAGTCGCAGACGGACTTGACCACGTCCATCTCGTGCGTGATGAGCAGGACGGTGAGGCCGAGCTGCTGGTTGAGGTCGCGCAGCAGCTGGAGGATGGAGCGGGTGGTCTCGGGGTCGAGGGCGCTGGTGGCCTCGTCGGAGAGCAGCACCTTGGGGTCGCCGGCCAGGGCGCGGGCGATGCCCACGCGCTGCTTCTGGCCGCCGGAGAGCTGGGTCGGGTAGGCCTTGGCCTTGTCGGCGAGGCCGACCAGGTCGAGGAGTTCGAGGGCCTTGCGGGAGCGGTCGCGGCCGGGGACGCCGAGGATCTCCAGGGGCAGCTCGATGTTGCCCTGGACCGTGCGCGAGGACAGCAGGTTGAAGTGCTGGAAGACCATGCCGATGCGGCTGCGGGCCTCGCGGAGCTCCTTTCCGGCGCGGCGGCCGCTGCCTGCGAGCGCGGTGAGGTCGACGCCGTCGACGGTCACGGTGCCGGTCGTGGGGCGCTCCAGCAGGTTCACGCAGCGGATCAGGGAGGACTTGCCGGCGCCGCTCTGGCCGATGACTCCGTAGACCTCTCCCTGGCGGACGTGTAGGTCGACGCCGTCCAGGGCGGTGACCTCGCGGTCACGGGACTGGTAGACCTTCGTGAGGCCCGATGTGGTGATCACAGGAATTCCGTCGCTGTCGAGTGCACGGCGCGTGCGGGTGCCGTGCACGGGGCAATCATCTGGGGACGCGATGCGGCTGAAACCAGGATGAATCGATGGTCTCGGCGTGCGCGGGGCAGGAGCGGTCCGGGATGGGTGGACAGGCTCGGCCGGTCTCGCTTCGGGGCGCGAGGCTTGCGGAAGGGGGCCCTCAGAAGGCGCGCATTCGACACATACAACGAGCACCGGGCGTCATCGTCGCCTCGGTCGCAAGGGTGCGGCTGCTCGTCGTGGTCATGGGCCCAAGTAAAGCAGACATGTCGCTTCACCGATCAACGATGTCCGGATAGCGGACGGATTTCGGCCGCATACCGGACGGCGTCGGTCGGACCCAGCCATCCGTCCCAAGGGGTAGAAGCCCGTCGGTCACCTGCACCGACACGGCGGACGGGTCCCGTACGACCGCGTCCGCGTCGAGTTCGGCCGCGGTGTGCGTTGTGGTCAACGCCACGGCCCCCGTACCGGCCGCGAGGCCGGCCGCGGCGGGGCGGCCGCCCCGGTGGTGACAGGGGTGCGCGTCTCGGGTCTTTCGGCCCGTAATACCCTCGCAGCATGCTCGACGCCCTGACGGTCGCCATCGGCGTGGCCGCACTCGCCCTCGCCGCCTGGTGCGGCCACGCCGCATGGCGGGACCAGCCGACCAAGGACTGGCACTTCATCGGGATGGCCGTGGTGACCGTACTGGTCCTGGCCCAGCTGGTGATCGGCCTGGTCCTGCTGGCCCGGGGCGAGAAGCCCGACGAGGGCAAGGTGATCTTCGTGGCCTACCTGGTGGGCGCGTTCGCCGCGGTGCCGGCCGCCGGGATGCTCTCGCTCACCGAGCGGACCAAGTGGGGCTCGGTGACGGTGGCCGCGGGCGCGTTCGTGCTCGCCGTCCTCGAAGTACGGCTCTATGACATCTGGGGGACTCCCGGTGCCTGACACGACGGACACCACGGAACCGACGACGCCCGCTCCCGCCGGGCGCGGGCGGCTGGTCTCCGGCCCCGGGCTGCTGCTCGTGTGGCTGTACGGGGTGATGGTGGTGGGCGCGCTCTCGCGCTCGGCCTACCAGATCTCCACCCAGTTCGACCGGGCGCCGCTGGCCATCTCGCTGTCCGCGGTGGCGGCGCTCGTCTACGCGTTCATCACGTACTCGCTGGTGCGGGGCGGGGAGACGGCCCGCCGGGCGGCGCTGCTGTGCTGCGCCGCCGAGCTGACCGGCGTACTGGTCGTGGGCACGTGGACCCTGGTCCGCCCGGAGGCCTTCCCCGAGCCGACCGTGTGGTCGAGCTTCGGGATGGGCTACCTGTTCATCCCGGTGATCCTTCCGATCACCGGGATGCTCTGGCTGCGCAAGCGCTGAAAGCGGGCCGGGGTGCCGGGCTTCGGCCCGGCCCGGCGACCGCGACGCTCCGGGTTCCGCCGAGCTCCCCGGCCGGGGGCTACGCGCTGACGGCGAAGTCGGTCGCGTCCTTGGCGTCCTTCTCCAGGATCACGAGCTGCACGCCGTCGGAGGCGGTGCGGCCGCCGACCTGGGTGTAGCCCGCCTTCCGGTAGAGCCGCAGGTTGGACTCGCTCTTGTGGCCGGTGTGCAGGCGGAAGCGGGTGGTGCCGGCGTGGCCCGTGAGGGCCTCTTCCACGGCGCGCAGCAGGCGGGCGCCGAGTCCGTGACCCTGCAGGCGGGGGTGGACGCAGAGCTTGGCGATCTTGCCGGTGCCCTCCTCGTCGACGTTGCCGCGGACGGTGCCGACCACCTCGTCGCCGAGCCGGGCCACCAGGACGGTGTCCTTCGCCAGCTCCTCCTTGAGGGAGTCCAGGGACTGGGTGAGCGGCTGGATGAGGTAGTTGCCGTACAGCTCGGCCTCGCGCTGGAAGGCCAGGTACTGCAGTTTGAAGATCTGCTCAGCGTCCTCGGCAGCCGCCGCCGAAATGGTCACGCTCATGCCCATGTGCGCATGCCTCCCGCTCACCTGGTAGCCCATTGGTCTACCGCTCCTTTCCCCACAGGCCAGGAGCCGCAACCTCTGCAGCCAGCATTCTGCGCAGACATCCCAGGCAACGGGAACGGACGGGCCCCAAACTTCCTTGTGAGATACCCAACTCTCCTGCGATTTCACGGTAAGTGAGGTCTCTGGGCGAAAGAAGTGCCTTCATCAGCTCGGGACACCGTCCGGGCAATCGGGCGACGGCCGATCGCAGGGCCCGGTTCTCCTCCCCGTGCAGAAGGGCGTCCTCCGGTTCGGCGGCGACCGGTGAACCGTGGGGGTGGTGGCCGTCCACGGAGTGACGACGGTGGTCATACGGGATCTCTCGGCGCGCGCGGCGCCGGGCGCGGCGGGCCTCCGCGCGCACCGCCCGGCGCAGCCAGCGGGCCGGCTCGGCCGGATCGGGGGTGCGTTCCCCCTGCTCCAGCAGCCTGACCCAGACGGCTTGTTCCAGATCGGCCGCGTCCACTCCGGTACCCGGAGCCTCCGCGGCCGCTTCGGCGGAGAGCAGCGGGCCCAGTTCGTTCAGCAGGTCCATGCCGGGCGGGACGAGTGGGCCGGGCCCGGTGGTTTCCCCACCGGGCCCGGCCCACTCGTACGGGAAGCTCCGCTCAGCGGTTGACGGGGCGTCGGCCCGGACGGAAGGCCTCCGCCGCCAGCAGCCCGGTGTCCGGGTTGTCGGTGAAGATGCCGTCGATGCCCTGTTCGAAGTACGTCTTGAAGGCGCCGAGGGCGTCCCCGTACGCGGTCGGGTCGGTGCCCTTGCGGTACTCGGCAGGCAGGAAGTTGTTCTCGTTGCGCGCGGTGTAGGGGTGCAGCAGCAGCCCCTGGGCGTGGGCGTCCTTGACCAGGGTGGTCGGGGCGGCGAGCTTGCCGTCCGCGGTGCGCGGGAGGATCAGGTCCATGGTGGGGCCGATGCCCTGGGCGAAGCCGGCGATCCACTTCAGTCCCTCGGGCTTGACCAGGTCCGCGACCGTACGGGGGTCCTTGGCCTGTTCGAAGTCCCAGGGGCGGGTGCTCGCGGCGGAGAGCAGCACCACGCGGGGCGCGGAGACCAGCCGGGAGAGCCGCTGGATGCTGGAGGGCTCGAAGGACTGGAGGAAGAGGGGGGCGCCCCGGCCGTCGCGACCGTAGCGGCGCAGCAGCTTGGCGAGGGGCTCCTCCAGGCCGAGGCCGAGCGCGCGGAAGTAGCTGGGGTGCTTGGTCTCGACGTGCAGCCAGACCCGCTTGCCGCGCCGCTTGCCCTCGCGGTCGGCCCAGCGGAGCACCTCCTCGAAGGTGGGCACGGTCCACTGGCCGTCGTAGAGCGTGTTGCGCTGGCGCAGGGCGGGGATACGTTCCTTCGCGCGCAGGGTCTTCAGCTCGGCGAGGGTGAAGTCCTCGGTGAACCAGCCCGTCACGGAGACCCCGTCGACGGACTTGGTGGTGCGCCGGGAGGCGAACTCGGCGTGGTCGGCGACGTCGGTGGTCCCGCCGATCTCGTTCTCGTGCCGGCAGACCAGGTGGCCGTCGCGGGTGGGGACCAGGTCCTGCTCGATGACGTCGGCGCCCAGGTCCAGGGCGAGCTGGTAGGAGCCGAGGGTGTGCTCCGGCCGGTAACCGCTGGCCCCCCGGTGCCCGATCACCGTCGGGTAGGGGAGTTCCCGGTGGCCCGCCCCGTTCTCGGAAGCCGAGGCCGATCCCCCCGAGAGCCCGGCGATACCGCCTCCCGCTGCCAGGACGGCCGCCCCCAGGACCGTGCGCCGCGCTGCCCCACCCTGCGTCATGAGTGCCACTCCCCGCTCGTGAAAAGGCCCGAAACCGCGTGCCGATCGTAGGCACGCGGACGTGTCCGTCGGGCGGGCGCGCGGGGAACATGGCGGAAACGTGCGTCAACACTGCGTATCCGATGCGTGAACCCGATGTGCGATCAGCGTCGACCCGCGAGTATCGTCCTCACCTGCACTACCGCCGCGAGGTGGGTGCGAGAACCGCTTTTCGATGCCGGAGGGCCCACGTTGTTCCGTACGCGCCTCATCAAAGCCACTGTCGGACCGGTCATGCGCCTGATGTTCCGCACCCGCGTGGAGGGCATCGAGAACATTCCGGGCTCCGGACCGGTGATCTTGGCGGGCAACCACCTCACCTTCATCGACTCGATGATCCTGCCGCTGGTGTGCGACCGCACGGTCCACTTCATCGGCAAGGACGAGTACGTCACCGGCAAGGGCCTCAAGGGTCGGCTCATGGCCTGGTTCTTCACCGGCGCCGGCATGATCCCGGTCGACCGTGACGGAGCCAACGGCGGGGTCGCGGCCCTGATGACCGGCCGCCGCATCCTCGAAGAGGGCCGGATCTTCGGCATCTACCCCGAGGGCACCCGCTCCCCCGACGGCCGGCTCTACCGCGGCCGCACCGGCATCGCCCGCCTGACGCTGATGACCGGCGCCCCCGTGGTCCCGTTCGCGATGATCGGCACCGACAAGCTCCAGCCCGGCGGCGCCGGCATGCCGCGCCCGGGCCGGGTCACCGTCCGCTTCGGCGAGCCGATGGAGTTCTCCCGCTACGAGGGCATGGATCGCGACCGCTACGTGCTGCGCGCCGTCACCGACTCGGTGATGGCCGAGGTCATGCGGCTCTCGGGCCAGGAGTACGTGGACATGTACGCCACCAAGGCGAAGGCCGCCTGAGCCCGCCGCCTCACTGCCGCTGGAGTGACCGGCTGACGCCCGCCGCCGTCGTGGTGGCGAGGATCCAGCCGGTCACGATCAGCACGTACGACAGCCACTGGTACCAGCCGTCCGGCGCGAAGGCCTGCTCCTGCCCGAAGCCGATGATCGGCAGCATCAGGTCGATCGTGTAGAAGACCGGATTGAATTCCGGCGCCTCCCCCGCCTTCAGCTCGCGCGGCGGGTGGATCCCGTACGAGACCGACCCGATGAGCAGCAGGGCCAGCAGCCAGCCCGCCGCCCGCAGCGGCCGGAAGCCGTAGCCCACGGTGACGTCCTGGAGCAGCCCCCAGAACCGGGCGTGCCGGGGCAGGGTGCGGCGGTGCCGACGCAGCTTGGCGAGCTGCACGGTCCGGGCGGCCGCCTCGTCGCCCGCCGTGCGGTAGGCCGCGGCGAGCTGCTCGTAGGCGTACGGGAGGTAGCCGGACTCCTCGCGCTCCAGGGCCGGCAGCCGCTCCTCGGCGGGGAGGTGCGGGGCGAGGGTGCGGTAGCTGAGCCCGTCGATGCGGATCTGCTCGGGCCAGGTCTCCGGCGGCATGTGCAGCATCTCGAACTGGGAGCGGCGCAGGTTCACCCCGCCGCGGATGGTGTCGCAGGAGTTCAGCCACACCTCGCCGGCAACACAGCTGGAGGCACGCAGGGCGACCCCGTCGGGGTTGCTGAAAGCGGCGCGGCCGAGGTAGAGCTGGCCCGGTATTCGGGAGCCCGTGAGGTTGAAGAGGCCTTGGGACTCCAGCCGGTGGCCCCGCAGGTCGGTGCCGACGCTCAGGTTCTCGGCGTGTAGCGCGATGCCACCGGGGGCCAAGAGGCGGGCGTCGTTGAGGTTGATCTGGCCGCCGACGGTGGTGCCGTTGATCCGGGTCTGGCCGTGGACGGTGAGTTCCATGGCGATGACGTCGGTGCCGATGTCGACGTGGTTGACCTGGAGCAGGGGCTCCTGCACCTCCTCTCCGGTCGTCGGCGTGCCGATGACGGCCCGGCGCAGGAAGAGGCCGCCCCTTATCCGCGCCCCGGCGAGCCGGACGGGTCCGGTGATCCGGCAGCACGACAGCTTGAGCGCGACGTCGACGCTGACGGAGTCGGCGGTCAGACCCGGCAGCGTCGAGTCATTGACCACGAAGTACCGCAGGTTGGCTCCGTAGAGCAGGGGTTTGCGCTCGAACCAGCAGGCGCGCAGCCGGATCGGGTGCTCGACGACGGCGTACCTGAGGTTCAGCTTGCCGGTGATCCGGGCGCCCCGGATGTTGAGCCCGGCGACCTGTCCCCCGACGTTGGGCCCGGCCAGCAGGAGGGCGGTGAGCACTTCGGCGCGCACGGTCCGCTCGGGGCCCCAGGTCTCACCCGTGGCTCCGGTCTCGTCGGCGTGTTCGCGGAAGTCGACGCCCTCACCGCGCGGGAAGGCGTCCCATACGCGGCGCTCCGCCGGGGTCAGGTCGTTGATCTCCATCGCCGGGATGGTGTCCCGCGGTTCGACGAACTGTCAACTCCGGTCGGGGCACCACCCGCTGTCGGGACGTCAGTGTTCGACGCCGTCCTGGAGCCGCTGCCCCTTCAGCAGGAACCAGGCGGCCACGGCGGTGGCCAGGAGCACGGCGGCGCCGACTCCGGAGGCGAGCCGCAGGCCGTCCACGAAGGCCTCCTGGGCGGCGCCCACCATCTGCCCCGCGGTGCCCGGATCCAGCGTCCTGGCCGCCTCGACGGCTCCGCCGAGGGACTCGTGCGCGGCGTCGGCCACGGGGCCCGCGACGGAGGCCGGGGCGGTGAAGCCCTGGTAGACGCCGGTGACGATGGAGCCGAGCAGGGCGATGCCGAGGGCGGCGCCGAGTTCGTACGCCGTCTCGGAGACGGCGGAGGCCGAACCGGCCTGTTCCTTGGGCACGCTGGAGAGGATCACGTCGGCGGTGACGGTGAAGGAGAAGCCCGCACCGAGGCCGACGACGAGCAGGGCGGCGCCGAGCAGCGGGTATCCGCTCTCCTTGTGGAGCACGGTCAGCGCGGCGAGGGCCAGGCCGATGGCGGCGAGGCCACCGGTCACGACGACGCGCACCGAGTACCTGCGGGCGTAGCGGCCGGCGACGAGACCGGTGGCCACCGCGCCGATGGCGGCGGGCAGTTCGGCGAGGCCGGCTTCCAGCGGGTCACGGCCCTGGACGAGCTGGAGGAACTGGGAGAGGAAGAACACCAGCCCGGAGAGGCCGAAGACGGTGAGCAGGTCGGCGAGGACCGCGCCGGAGAAGCCGCGGTGCCGGAAGAGCCGCATGTCGAGCAGCGGGGACGGCAGGGTGAACTGGCGCCGCACGAAGGCGTACAGGGCGGCCGCGCCGAGTATCGCGGTGGCCGCGACCTCCCAGGTCAGGCCGTGGGTGGCGGCTTCCTTGACGGCGTAGACGACACCGATGACACCGACGAGGGAAAGGCCGACGCTGACGAGGTCCCAGGGGCCCGCGACCGGGTTCTTGGATTCGGGAAGCAGCTTGACGCCGACGATGACCAGGACGATCATCACGGGAAGGTTGATCAGGAAGACCGAGCCCCAGTAGAAGTGCTGGAGCAGGGCTCCGCCGACGACCGGTCCGACGGCCGCGCCGGCGGAAGCGGTCGCGCCCCAGATGCCGATGGCGAGGCTGCGTTCCTTGGGGTCGTGGAAGATGTTGCGGATCAGCGCGAGGGTGGACGGCATCAGGGTCGCGCCGGCCACGCCGAGCAGGGCCCGGGCGACGATCATCATCTCGGGGCTGGTCGCGTAGGCGTTGAGGACGGAGACGGCGCCGAAGGCGGTGGCTCCGAGGAGGAGCAGCTTCTTGCGGCCGATGCGGTCGCCGAGGCTGCCCATCGACACCAGGAGTCCGGCGATGACGAAGGAGTAGATGTCGCCGATCCACAGCAGTTGGGTGCCGGACGGCCCCAGGTCCTCGGAGAGCGAGGGAGTGGCGAGGCCGAGCACGGTGGCGTCCACCGCGACCAGCAGCACGGCCAGCACGAGCACGGAGAGCGCCAGCCAGCGCCCGCGGCCGCCGCTCTTGACCTCCGTCTCCTCGATCGGGCTCGACTGCTTGGTACCGCTCATCACTCCACGCTCCGTCTTGCGCCACCGAGCAGCAGCTCGATGATCATGTACTGGAAGTCCTTCGGTGCGACCCGGCCGTCCATGACGGCCCAGGCGCAGGTGCCGATGAGGCCGTAGAGGGCCTCGGTGAGCCAGGCGGGGCTCAGGTCGATGCGGATGTCGCCCTCTTCCTGGCCTCGCCGGAAGAGCGCGCCGACGCGGGCGTCGAGCCGCTCCCAGCCTTCGTTGATCTGGTCGCCCTCGAACAGCTGGTTCTCGGTGACGAGGAAGGCCAGCAGCTCGGCGTTGGGCTCCGACTCCGCGACGAGCCGGCGCAGCGCGTCGATCGCGCTGCCCTCGTCGAGGCGGGCGTTGTCGAAGGCCACCTCGAACTCCCGGATGCCGAGCTCTTCGAGGGCCCGTACGAGGGCGTCGCGCCCGGCGAAGTGCCGGTGGAGGGTCGCGCGCCCGATTCCCGCGGCGCGGGCGACCTCGTCCATCGTGGCGGTCGATTTCCGGGAGAGCAGGGCCGCCGCGTCGCGGAGCACCTGGTCACGATCCATGGCCATGAGACAAGCATAACCCGAATGAGACGTCAATGTCTCATTCCGAAGGAAAACAGGCTGCCCCGAGGCCGCCGGAACGGAAGGATGCCCAGATGAAGCCCTTGCTGCTGATCGATGTCGACGGACCTCTGAACCCCTACGCGGCCAAGGCCCAGCGCCGCCCCGAGGGGTACAGCACGCACCGGATGCGCCCGACGGGCTGGACCGAAGCCGAGAGCGCGAAGCCCCTGCGGGTCTGGCTGAACCACGCCCACGGCGCGGAGCTGCTCGCGCTCGCGGACTCGTACGAGCTCGTCTGGGCGACGACGTGGAAGGACGAGGCGAACGACTGGATAGGCCCGCCCCTGGGCCTGCCGAGGCTCCCGTTCATCGACTGGCCGGTGATGCACGGCCGGGCGCCGCGCGGCACGTTCTGGAAGACGCAGTACGTCCTGGAGTACGCGGGCACGCGACCGTTCGCCTGGATCGACGACGACATCACGGCGATGGACCACGAGTACGTCGACCAGCGTCACCCGGCGCGGGCGCTGCTCATGCGGATCGACGAGCAGATCGGGCTGACGCGGGAGGACTTCGACACGTTGGCGGACTGGGCCTCGTGAACGCCGAAGGGGCGGCCGGAGCCGGTGCTCCGGCCGCCCCCTCGGGGTGGCGCCGTTACTGCTTGTGGGCCGCCCAGGCGTGCTGGATGACCAGGTCCGCCTTCAGCTCGGTGAGCTGGACGGCGACGGCGGACGGGGCGGTGCCGCCGCGGCCGTTGCGGGAGGCCAGGGCTCCGGGGACGTTGAGGACGGTGCGGACCTCGGGGGTCAGGTGCTCCGAGATCTTCGAGAACTGCTCGTCCGAGAGCTCGTCCAGCTCGATGCCGAGCACCTCGCACACCTTGACGCACTCGCCGGCCACCTCGTGCGCCACCCGGAACGGGACGCCCTGCTTGACCAGCCACTCCGCGATGTCGGTGGCGAGCGAGAAGCCCGCCGGGGCCAGCTCCTCCATCCGCTCCCGGTTGACGGTGAGGGTGGCCATCATGCCGGTGAAGGCCGGGAGGAGGACTTCGAGGGTGTCGCAGGAGTCGAAGACCGGCTCCTTGTCCTCCTGGAGGTCGCGGTTGTAGGCCAGGGGCAGCGCCTTGAGGGTCGCCAGGAGACCCGTCAGGTTGCCGATGAGCCGGCCCGACTTGCCGCGCGCCAGCTCCGCGATGTCCGGGTTCTTCTTCTGCGGCATGATCGACGACCCGGTCGAGAAGGCGTCGTGCAGCGTCACGAAGGAGAACTCCTTCGTGTTCCAGATGATGATCTCCTCCGCGATCCGGGACAGGTTGATCCCGATCATCGCGGTGACGAAGGCGAACTCGGCGACGAAGTCGCGCGAGGCCGTGCCGTCGATGGAGTTGCCGACCGAGCCCCGCTCGAAGCCCAGGTCCGCCGCGACCGCCTCCGGGTCGAGGCCGAGGGACGATCCGGCAAGGGCGCCCGAGCCGTACGGGGAGACCGCGGTCCGGGTGTCCCACTGGCGCAGCCGCTCGGCGTCCCGGGACAGGGACTGCACGTGGGCGAGTACGTGGTGGGCGAAGAGCACCGGCTGCGCGTGCTGGAGGTGCGTGCGGCCCGGCATCGCCACGTCCGCGTGGGTCTCGGCGAGGCCGACCAGCGCGTCCTGGAGATCGGCGATCAGGCCGCCGATTGTCCGGGCGTGGTCGCGCAGGTACATCCGGAAGAGGGTGGCCACCTGGTCGTTGCGGGACCGGCCGGCGCGCAGCTTGCCGCCGAGGTCGGCACCGAGCCGCTCCAGCAGGCCGCGCTCCAGGGCGGTGTGCACGTCCTCGTCGGCGATGGTGCCGGTGAAGGAACCGTCGGCGACGTCGGCTTCGAGCTGGTCGAGGCCGGCGATCATGCGGTCGAGTTCCTCGGCGGTGAGCAGCCCCGCCTTGTGGAGCACGCGGGCATGGGCGCGGGAACCGGCGATGTCGTAGGGCGCGAGGCGCCAGTCGAAGTGGACCGACGCGGACAGCTTCGCGAGGGCCTCGGCCGGGCCGTCGGCGAAGCGGCCGCCCCAGAGCCGGACGTCACCGTTGTTGCTGCTCACAGCTACTGCTCCTCAAGACTGCATGACTTTGGATGTGAAACCGCCTCCCCGCCGCGGAGGTAACGGGGAGGCGATCCTGGTAATGCGGGTGGGTTACGCCAGGTCTCGGCGCGCGGCGATCTTCGACGAGAGGGCGAAGATGTCGATGAAGCCCTGGGCCTTCGACTGGTCGAAGGTGTCGCCCGAGTCGTAGGTCGCCAGGTTGAAGTCGTACAGCGACTCCTCGGACCTCCGGCCGGTGACCACGGCGCGGCCCCCGTGCAGGGTCATCCGGATGTCGCCGGTGACGTGCTGGTTGGCCTCGTTGATGAAGCCGTCCAGGGCCCGCTTGAGCGGGGAGAACCACAGGCCGTCGTAGACGAGCTCGCTCCACCGCTGCTCGACCTGCCGCTTGTAGCGGGCCAGCTCGCGCTCGACGGTGACGCTCTCCAGCTCGGAGTGGGCGGCGATCAGCGCGATCGCTCCCGGGGCCTCGTACACCTCGCGGGACTTGATGCCGACGAGGCGGTCCTCGACCATGTCGATCCGGCCGATGCCCTGGGCGCCGGCACGCTGGTTGAGCTGCTGGATGGCCTGGAGCACGGTGACGGGCTTGCCGTCGATGGCGACGGGGACGCCCTCCTTGAAGGAGATGACGACCTCGTCGGCCTCGCGCGGGGTGGCCGGGTTCGCGGTGTACTCGTAGATGTCCTCGATCGGGGCGTTCCAGATGTCCTCCAGGAAGCCCGTCTCGACGGCGCGCCCGAAGACGTTCTGGTCGATGGAGTACGGGGACTTCTTGGAGGTCGCGATCGGCAGGTCGGCCTTCTCGGCGAAGGCGATGGCCTTGTCGCGGGTCATCGCGTAGTCGCGGACCGGGGCGATGCACTTGAGGTCGGGGCCGAGGGCCTGGATGCCGGCCTCGAAGCGGACCTGGTCGTTGCCCTTGCCGGTGCAGCCGTGGGCGACGATCGAGGCGCCGTGCTTGTCGGCGGCCGCGACCAGGTGCTTGACGATGGTCGGCCGGGAGAGCGCCGAGACCAGCGGGTAGCGGTCCATGTAGAGGGCGTTCGCCTTGATCGCCGGGAGGCAGTACTCGTCGGCGAACTCGTCCTTGGCGTCCGCGACCTCGGCCTCGACGGCACCGCAGGCGAGCGCGCGCTTGCGGATGACGTCGAGGTCCTCGCCGCCCTGGCCGACGTCGACGGCGACGGCGATGACCTCCGCGCCCGTCTCCTCTGCGATCCAGCCGATGGCGACGGACGTGTCCAGTCCGCCTGAATAGGCGAGTACGACGCGCTCGGCCACGGGCTTCTCCTTACGGTGCATTCAACGACAGGCATAACTATGCACTACTCCGTATGTTTCGTCAATCGAGCCCTCGTCACGCGCACTGACCAGCCCGTATATCAGAGGCGTGGGGCCACCGGGCGCCCTACGATCGGGCGGGATCACCACGGGGAGGGCCCATGCACACCGGACGGCCACAGCAGATGCGCGCGGGGCGGGAAGCCGCAGAACGGCTGGCGCAGGCGGAGGGCGCCACCGAGGAGGCGCCGGGGCCGGACGCCGGACCGGACGTCTGGGTCTCCTTCGAGCGCGCGATACGGGAGTACGCGCCCGGCCGCGGCTCGGACATCGCGCTGCGGCTGTGCCACCGCGACGGGCGGATCCGGGCGGCCGCGCTCAACGCCCCGAACCCCCCGCTGCCCCTGGTCGCGATCCGCTGCACCGACTGGGTCCCCGCGGTGCGCGCACTCGCGCGGCCGGCCCTGACCAGGGCACTGGCCGCCGACCCCGCGGGCACGCTGCGCCTGCTGACCCCGCTCGTCATGCGGCTGGGCCGGCGCGAGCAGGGCGTCTGGGTGCTGGAGCTGTTCTCGGCGGTGCTGCGCGGCGAGGAGGCCGGGGGCGTACTGGCCGAGTTGCGCGACAGCGCCGACCTGCCTACCCGGCGGTTCGCCGCCCGGCTCACGCTGGAGGACGGCCGGTTCGACGTTCGGGAGCTCGCCGCACGGGCCCGTACCGAGCAGGACGCCGTGGCGAGCAGCATCTGGACCGATGCCGCGCTGGCGGCCATGGCCGCCGACGGGCCGGACGACGCGGCGGTCGACGACCTGCTGGCCGGGCACCTCCCGATGGTCCGGGCCGCCGGGGTCACCGCCTTGCGCGGGGCCGGGCGGGCGGCGGAGGCCGTGGAGTACCTCGCCGACCGCTCCGGCCAGGTACGGGCCTGCGCCCGGTGGCTGGTCCGCCAGGACGGCGGCGACCCGCACGCCCGCTACCGCGCACTGGTCGAGGACCCGGCCCGGGTGACCCCGTACGCCGTGACGGGCTTCGCCGAGTGCGGCCGCCGCGAGGATGCTCCGCTGCTGCGCGCCCTGCTGGAACACCCCGCCGGCGGGGTCCGGGCCGCCGCCGTGGGCGGGCTGCGGCTGCTCGACGTCACCGACCTCGCGCTGCTGCGGCCGCTGCTGGACGACCCCTCACCGGCCGTGGCCCGGGAGGCGTCCCTGAGCCTGTGCTCCTCGGCGGGGCAGCTGCCCGCCGACTGGCTGTTGGCCCGCATGGCGCCCGGCCGGCCGGCGCACCTGCGGCTGGCCGCGTACCGGCTGGCGCACGCCCGGGGTGGTGTGGAAGGACTGCGGGCCTCCGTGGAACTGCTGACGGACCAAGACGCGGTTCTGCGCCGACTCGCCGCACAGCGCATCCAGAGTCTCTACTCCTACGGCCGGCCGCCAGCCCTGCCCATGTGGGACCCGGAGGTGGGCGTTCTGCTGGACCGCTGCACCCACCTCTTCAGTCACCAGGTGATGAACTGGATGCGCTCACAACTCGGACTGCCCCGACGAGAATTCACGACAGATGGATACTGATCACCATGGGAAAGCTCTACGAACGCATAGACGACCGGCTCCGCAAGTTCATCGAAGAGCAGCCGGTCTTCTTCACCGCGACCGCCCCGCTCGCGGGTGACGGCCACATCAACCTGTCCCCCAAGGGCCGCTCCGGCACCCTCGTCGTCATCGACGAACAGACCCTCGCCTACCTCGACTTCGGCGGCAGCGGCGCCGAGACCATCGCCCACGTCCGCGAGAACGGCCGGATCACCCTGATGTGGTGCGCGTTCTCCGGCCCGCCCAACATCGTGCGCATCCACGGCGACGGCGAGGCGGTCTTCCGCGACGACCCGCGCTGGGCCGAGCTCATCGCGCTGTTCGGCGAGGCCGACGGGCCGTCCGCCCGGGCGGTCATCGTCGTCCGCTCCCGCCGGATCGCCGATGTGTGCGGTTTCGCCGTCCCCCTCATGGAGTACCAGGGCGAGCGCACCCTCCACGCGGAGTACTTCGGCCGCAAGACGGACGAGGAGTTCGCCGAGTACTGCGAGAAGAAGGAGTTCATCGGGACCAGCGTCGACGGCCTGCCTGCGCTGCCCCTGCCCCTTCCGCCCCGTACCGTCTGACATGTGCTGCTGCGTACCGCTCTCGTCACCGGCTCCCTGATCGTGACCGCCCTGCTTCCGCAGGGCCATCCCCCGCTGCCCGCCCGGCTCACCGACACCGGCGGCGGCAGCCAGCTCATCACCGCCGTCGCGCCCGCGCCCGGTTCCACGACCGGGCGACTCACCTGGTGGGACCGGCGGGCGGGGCACTGGTACGAGGCCGGGAGCGCGCCCGCCCGCTTCGGGGCGAACGGCCTGACCGAGGGCGCGACCCGTACGCAGGGCACCAACACCACGCCGACGGGGCTGTACGCGCTCCCCTACGCCTTCGGGATCCGCCGCGCGCCGGCCGGGACGGAGTACCGGTACCGGCGGGTGACGGACCGTTCGTGGTGGTGCCAGGACAACCGGTCCGCCGCCTACAACCGCTGGGTGGAGCCGCTGCCCGCGGACTGCGCGCCGGGCGAGGCCGAGCACCTGGTCACGTACGAGAAGCAGTACGCGCACGCGCTGGTCATCGCCTTCAACTACGACCGGCCGGTGCGCGGCCGGGGCGCGGGCATCTTCCTGCACGTCGACGGCAAGGGCGCGACGGCCGGTTGCGTGTCCGTACCGGCGCGGGCGATGCGGGAGATCCTCCGCTGGGCGAATCCGAGGCGCCGCCCGCACATCGCGATCGGCACGGAGTCCGGAGCCCTGGCCGTCACCCGGTACTAGGCCCTGTCGTGTCGCCCCAGGTCGCCTCGATCTCCTCCATGCGGCGCTCCCACCACTCCCGGTAGCCGACGCTCAGCGCCAGCCGCAGGCTCTGCTCCGCGTCCAACGCCTCCAGTGACGGGTGCCTCAGCCCCTGGCAGTGGATGCGGAACCAGTCGCGTTGCTCGGGCCAGACGCGCAGCACGCCCCGGACCAACGGCACGGCGACCAGCACCCACAGGACCAGGAACACGCCGCCGGCCAGGATCCACTCCAGCGCCCCGTGCGGCTCGGAGCCCTGCAGGTCGTACAACTGGGCGGCGTAGACCGCGGACAGGAGCACGGCGGTCACGGCCACGTACCGCAGGCAGACGTCCTTCGGGTCTTTGGTCCAATCCGCGATCTTGGCGTCCTCGGCGCGCAGGAAGTCCGTACGCCGCTGCGCCAGTTCGGCGTCCCCGTCCAGCTTGCCGAGCGCCACGCCGTGCCCGGCGCGGAGCACGGCGGCGAGCAGGGCCGCCGGGAGGGGGTGCTCGGCGGTGTGCTGACGGAGTTCGCCCTTGCGCGTCGCATGCATGAGGCCCTGGTCGTCGATCCGTACCAGACCGTCGAGCAGCAGGGTCGCCGCCGCCGCCCGGTCCGCGGAGGCGTCCGCTCCCGCGGCGACGGCTTCCGCGTGGTACGGGTCGATCGGCGTCCGCCCCACCCACAGTGAGACGGAGTTCTCCTCGGCCATGTCCCGCAGCCGCCAGCAGATGCCCAGGTACCCGTACCAGAGCAGCGCCACCACCGATACCACGCCCGTCACGGCAAGTTGAGTCATGACCCCAGGATCGGGGTCAGCTCTCCTTCTGCGCCAGACGCAGCAGGTGATCGGCCAGCGCCTGGCCGCCCTCCGGGTCACGGCTGATCAGCATCAGGGTGTCGTCGCCCGCGATGGTGCCGAGGATCTCCCGCAGTTCGGCCTGGTCGATCGCCGACGCGAGGAACTGGGCCGCCCCCGGCGGGGTGCGCAGGACCACGAGGTTCGCGGACGCCTCCGCCGAGATCAGCAGTTCCCCGGAGAGGCGCCGCATGCGCTCCTCCTTCGCCGACTCCCCGAGCGGGGCCTGCGGGGTGCGGAAGCCGCCCTCGCTGGGCACCGCGTAGATCAGCTCGCCGCCGGTGTTGCGGATCTTCACAGCCCCCAGCTCGTCGAGGTCGCGGGAGAGCGTCGCCTGGGTGACGCTCAGCCCGTCGTCGGCGAGCAGCTTGGCCAGCTGGCTCTGGGAGCGGACCGGCTGCCGGTTGAGGATGTCCACGATCCGGCGGTGGCGGGCGGTGCGGGTCTGCGGGACGGCCTGGCCGCCGTGCTCGTTGTCCTGGGCCTGGCTCATCGTCGTCTCATTCTCCGGATCCGTCCCCATGGGCTGCGTCGAGGATGCCGGGCAGTGCCCGGAGGAACGCGTCCACCTCGGCCTCGGCCAGTACGAACGGCGGCATGAGCCGTACGACGTCGGGGGCGGGCGCGTTGACCAGGAAGCCGGCGTCCTGAGCCGCCAGTTGCACCCGGGGTGCGAGCGGCTCGGTCAGCACGATACCCAGCAGCAGACCGGCGCCGCGGACGTGGGAGACGAGCGGGTGCCCGGAGGCTTCGATTCCGGAGCGCAGCCGTTCGCCGCGCTCCTTGACCCGGTCGAGCAGCCCTTCGCCGGCGATGGTGTCGATGACCGCGAGGCCGGCGGCGCAGGCAACCGGGTTCCCGCCGAAGGTGGTGCCGTGCTGGCCGGGCTGGAGCAGGTCCGCGGTGGCTCCGAAGGCGGCGACGGCGCCGATCGGCAGGCCGCCGCCGAGGCCCTTGGCGAGGGTGACGAGGTCGGGTTCGACGCCCTCGTGGGCCTGGTGCTCGAACCACTGGCCGCACCGGCCGATGCCGGTCTGCACCTCGTCGAGCACGAGCAGGGTGCCCGTGGCCCGGGTGATCTCGCGGGCTGCCGTCAGGTATCCGGCGGGGGGCACGACGACGCCGTTCTCGCCCTGGATCGGCTCGATGACGACGAGCGCGGTCTCCTCGGTGACGGCGGCCCGCAGGGCCTCCACGTCTCCGTACGGGACGTGCGTGACGTCGCCGGGCAGCGGCAGGAAGGGCTCCTGCTTCGTCGGCTGGCCGGTGAGCGCGAGGGCGCCCATGGTCCGGCCGTGGAAGCCGCCGCTGGTGGCGACCATGTGGGTCCGCCCGGTCAGCCGGCCGATCTTGAAAGCGGCTTCGACCGCCTCCGCACCGGAGTTGCAGAAGAACACCTTGCCGGGCCGGCCGAAGAGCTGCAGCAGCCGCTCGCCGAGGGCGACGACCGGCTCGGAGGCGAAGAGGTTGGAGACGTGGCCGAGGCTCTGGATCTGCGTGGTGACGGCCTCGACGATCGCCGGGTGGGCGTGGCCGAGGGCGTTGACCGCGATGCCGCCGACGAAGTCGGTGTACTGCTTGCCGTCCGCGTCCCAGACCTGGGCGCCCTCACCGCGTACGAGGGCCAGCGCTGGGGTGCCGTAGTTGTTGGTCAGTGCCCCCTGCCAGCGGGCCCGATACTCCTCGTTGCCGGTCACTGTGCTCCCCCTTGCCGCTCGTCGGGCACGACCATCGTGCCGATTCCCTCGTCCGTGAAGATCTCCAGCAGGATCGAGTGCTGGACCCGCCCGTCGATCACGCGGGCGGTGCTGACGCCGCCGCGCACCGCGTGCAGGCAGCCCTCCATCTTGGGCACCATGCCGCTGGACAGCTCGGGCAGCAGCTTCTCCAGCTCGCTGACGGTGAGCCGGCTGATGACCTCGTCGCTGTTGGGCCAGTCCGCGTAGAGGCCCTCGACGTCGGTGAGGACCATCAGCGTCTCGGCGCCGAGTGCGGCGGCGAGGGCCGCGGCGGCCGTGTCGGCGTTCACGTTGTACACGTGGTGGTCGTCGGCGCTGCGCGCGATGGAGGAGATGACCGGGATCCGGCCGTCCGCCAGCAGCGCCTCGATCGCGCCGGTGTCGATGGCGGTGATCTCGCCGACCCGCCCGATGTCGACGAGCTCGCCGTCGATCTCGGGGCTGTGCTTGGTGGCGGTGATGGTGTGGGCGTCCTCGCCGGTCATGCCGACGGCGAGCGGCCCGTGCTGGTTGAGGAGCCCGACCAGCTCGCGCTGGACCTGGCCCGCCAGGACCATCCGTACGACGTCCATGGCCTCGGGGGTGGTGACGCGCAGGCCGGCCTTGAACTCGCTGACCAGGCCCTCCTTGTCGAGCTGGGCGTTGATCTGGGGGCCCCCGCCGTGCACCACGACGGGCTTGAGGCCGGCCTGCCGCAGGAAGGCCACGTCCTGGGCGAAGGCGGCCTTGAGCGCCTCGTCGATCATGGCGTTGCCGCCGAACTTGATGACGATGATCTTGCCGTTGTGGCGGGTGAGCCACGGCAGGGCCTCGATCAGGATCTCCGCCTTGGGCAGCGCCGTGTGCTTCCTTGCAGTGCTCATGAGGAGTACGCCGAGTTCTCGTGGACGTAGTCGGCGGTCAGGTCGTTGGCCCAGATGACCGCGGACTCGTTGCCGGTGGACAGGTCGGCGGTGATGGACACCTCCCGGCCCTTCATGCTCACCAGGTCGCGGTCCTCGCCGACCGAGCCGTTCTTGCAGACCCAGACGCCGTTGATGGCGACGTTCAGCCGGTCCGGGTCGAAGGCGGCCTTGGTGGTGCCGATGGCGGAGAGCACCCGGCCCCAGTTCGGGTCCTCGCCGTGGATGGCGCACTTGAGCAGGTTGTTGCGGGCGATGGAGCGGCCGACCTCGACCGCGTCGTCCTCGCTGGCCGCACCGATGACCTCGATGCGGATGTCCTTGCTGGCGCCCTCGGCGTCGCCGATCAGCTGGCGGGCCAGGTCGTCGCAGACCTTCCGTACGGCCTCCGCGAACTCCTCGTACGCCGGCACCCGGCCGGACGCGCCGGAGGCAAGCAGCAACACCGTGTCGTTGGTGGACATGCAGCCGTCGGAGTCGACCCGGTCGAAGGTGGTGCGGGTGGCGGCGCGCAGGGCCCGGTCGAGGGTGGCGCTGTCCAGGTCGGCGTCGGTGGTGAGGACGACGAGCATGGTGGCCAGGCCGGGGGCGAGCATGCCCGCGCCCTTGGCCATGCCGCCGACGGTCCAGCCGCCCTGCGAGACGGTGGCCGTCTTGTGCACGGTGTCGGTGGTCTTGATGGCGATCGCCGCGTCCTCGCCGCCGTCCGCGGACAGGGCGGCCGTGGCGGTCTCGATGCCGGGGAGCAGCTTGTCCATGGGGAGCAGGACGCCGATCAGCCCGGTGGAGGCCACGGCGACCTCGCCGGCGTTGAAGTCCCCGCCGAGCCCCGACCCGTTCAGTGCGTCGGCGACCTTCTCGGCGGTGGCGTGGGTGTCCTGGAAGCCCTTGGGCCCGGTGCAGGCGTTGGCGCCGCCGGAGTTCAGGACGACCGCGGAGACCGTGCCGCCGCGCAGGACCTGCTCGGACCAGTGCACCGGTGCGGCCTTGACGCGGTTGGAGGTGAAGACGCCCGCCGCGGCCAGCTTCGGGCCGTTGTTGACCACGAGGGCCAGGTCCGGGTTGCCGTTCGCCTTGATCCCGGCGGCGATGCCCGCCGCCGTGAATCCCTGTGCTGCCGTGACGCTCACGGTGCCACTCCGATCGTGGAAAGACCCAGGCTCTCGTGGAGCCCGAGAGCGATGTTCATGCTCTGTACCGCGCCGCCGGCGGTGCCCTTGGTCAGGTTGTCGATGGCGCTGATGGCGATGATGCGCCCGGCGGACTCGTCGTACGCGACCTGCACGTGGACGGCGTTCGAACCCTGGACGGACTTGGTGGTGGGCCACCGGCCCTCGGGGAGGAGCTGGACGAAGGGCTCGTCCGCGTAGGCCTTCTCGTAGGCGGCGCGGAGGGATTCCGCGGTGGTGCCGGGGAGGGCCTTGGCGGAGCAGGTCGCGAGGATGCCGCGCGCCATGGGGACGAGGGTCGGCGTGAAGGAGACGGAGACCCGCTCCCCGGCGAGCGGGGTGAGGTTCTGCACCATCTCGGGGGTGTGCCGGTGTCCGCCGCCGACTCCGTACGGGGTGACCGTGCCCATGACCTCGGAACCGAGCAGGTTCGTCTTGAGGGCCTTGCCGGCGCCGGAGGTGCCGGTGGCGGCGACGATCACGGCCTCGGGCTCGGCGAGCCGCGCCTGGTAGGCGGGGAACAGCGCGAGGGAGACGGCGGTGGGGAAGCAGCCGGGCACGGCGACGCGCTTGGAGCCCGCGAGGGCGGCGCGGCCGCCCGGCAGCTCGGGGAGGCCGTAGGGCCAGGTCCCGGCGTGCGTGCCGCCGTAGAACGCGTCCCAGTCGGCCGGGTCCTTGAGCCGGTGGTCGGCGCCCATGTCGATGACGAGGACGTCCTCGCCGAGCTGGGCGGCGACGCCGGCGGACTGGCCGTGCGGCAGCGCGAGGAAGACGACGTCGTGTCCGGCGAGCACCTCCGGGGTGGTCGCCTCCAGGGTCCGCCCGGCGAGCGGCCCGAGGTGCGGCTGCAGGTTGCCGAAGAGCTCACCCGCGTTGGAGTGGCCGGTCAGCGCGCCGATCTCGACCTCGGGGTGGGAGAGCAGCAGGCGCAGGACTTCACCGCCCGCGTATCCACTCGCTCCGGCCACCGCTACACGTACCACCATCGGACCCTCCTCATCGATGGCATGACTATACGTATCGCCGCACGTTTATGCAAAGAGTATGTGGCCCTCGTGCCGCGATGCCGTGCGATCCTGGGGAGCGTGACATCGCTCGACGACCTCGTACGGTTGCGCCGCGCGCGGGACACGATGGACCGCGACTACGCACAGCCGCTGGACGTCCCGGCGCTGGCCGCGGTCGCCCTGATGTCGGCCGGGCACTTCTCCCGCAGTTTCCGCGCCGCGTACGGCGAGACGCCCTACAGCTACCTTATGACCCGCCGTGTCGAGCGGGCCAAGGCACTGTTGCGCCGGGGCGACCTGAGCGTGACGGAAGTCTGCTTCGCCGTCGGATGCACCTCGCTGGGGTCGTTCAGCTCGCGCTTCACGGAGCTGGTCGGCGAGAGCCCGAGCGCGTACCGGGCACGCGGACACGAGGCCGGCGCCGCGATCCCGGCGTGCGTGGCCAAGATCCACACGCGTCCGGTGCGGACCGGCGAACCGGTCAGGATCGAAGAAGCGTAAATCCACGCCGTCTCGTAGCTTCGGATCCATGAACAGCATCAAGCTCTCGCAGTGCTTCATCGCAGTCGACGACCACGACAAGGCGCTCGCCTTCTACCGCGACGTCCTCGGCATGGAGGTGCGCAACGACGTCGGTTTCGAGGGGATGCGGTGGGTGACCGTCGCGTCGCCCGAGCAGCCTGACGTGGAGATCGTCCTCGAACCGCCGCTCGCCGACCCCAACGCCTCGCCGACCGACCGGCAGGCGATGGCGGAACTGCTGGCCAAGGGGCTGCTGCGCGGGGTGATCTTCTCGACGGACGACGTCGACGCCACCTTCGAGAAGATCCGGGCCGCGGGCGGCGAGGTCCTCCAGGAGCCGGTGGACCAGCCCTACGGCGTGCGCGACTGCGCGTTCCGCGACCCGGCCGGCAACATGCTCCGCTTCAACCAGCCGCGCAGGCCCTAGGCCCTGTCGTCAAATTCCCGTCGTCGCCCGAAGGGCGGCCCCGCGGCGTCTGGTGCGTGCTCTCGGCGTGCCGGGCGGAAGCCCTTGTACT
>NZ_JBHWJY010000097.1:0-29830 GCF_042731135.1 Streptomyces sp. NPDC059874 | reverse complement strand
TCGTCCTCGCGCACTGAGGGTCATCCCGGCTGCTGAGCCATGGTTGCGCGCTCGTCCTGCGGGGACGCCCCGCAGTGCCCCCGCTCCCCCCGACGACCAAAACCCCGCCCCCGTGGGCCGGGAGCACGCCGTTGGGGTGGGGACACGCCGGAGTGTCCCCGCAGGACGAGCGCGCAACCACGCTCACGGATCGAAGCACCTGCCAAGTGCGCGAGGACGAGGAGACACTCCGGCGGGGCACCGCCCCAACCCAGGCCGATCCCGCCCCAGGAAAATTCCAGCCCCGCCGGCGATTGAGGCGCGGGGTCCGGGGCAGAGCCCCGGCAACGAAGCCGCCCCGACCAGGCCGGTCCCGGCCAAGGGACAAACCCAGCCCCGCCGGGAGGCACACGGCGGAGCCCCCGGAACGGCGGCCGCGCAGCCGGACCCGCAGGGGTCAGCCCTCCGCCGGCGCCCGCCCCGTCAGCGCGGCCAGGCTGGACCGGACATGGCTCATGTGCGCCCGCATCTCCTCCTCCGCCTCCGCATGCTCCCGCAGGACCCGCTCCGTCTCCCGCCCCACCCGCTCCTCCTCGACCCGCGCCCCCGCCAGAACCTCCGCGGCCAGCGCATCCGCGTCCTCCTGGCCGTGCCGCGCCGCCTCCTCCGCCTCCGCGAAGCCCCGCCGGGCCTCCGCCAGCCGGGCCTCCGCGTACCGCTCCAACTCCTCGTGCCGCCCCACCAGCTCGGCCTCCCGCGCCGTCAGTTCCCGCTCCGCCGCGTCCCACCGCTCCGCCTGCTCCTGCTCACGCTCCGCCAGCAGCGCGTCCGACCGCCGCCGCATGGCCGCCAACCCGGCCGCCGCCTCCGAGCGCCACTGCGCCGCGTCCTCCCGCGCCGCCGCCCGCGCGTCGTCCGCCTCGCGCTGCGCCCGCAGCAGCCCCTGCCGGGCCCGGACCTCCGTCTGCTCCCGCACCGCCTCCGCGTCCTGCCGCGCCAGTGCCGCCACCCGCTCCGCGTGCGCCTCGGCCGCACCCCACGTCGCCGACGCGTCCGCGCGCGCGTCCACCCGTAGGGTCTCCGCCTCCTCCTCGGCCAACAACAGGATCCGGCGGGCGCGCTCGCTCAGGTCGTCGTACCTCTGCGGAGCCAGCGCGGCGACAGCGCCCCGCAGCCGCTCCGCCTCCGCCTCCATCTGCTTGGCCAGGACGGTCAGCCGCGCCACCCGCTCCCAGGCCTCGTCGCGACTGCCGGACAGCCGACCCAGATAACGGTCCACGTCCTCCACCCGATAGCCACGGCCGCGCACGATCGCAATGGGTGCACTCATCCTGGAAGGACCTCTCTCGCGGGGATTCCTGTCAAGGATGCGCCATTTGCTCCCGGAAGCCCGAATGGCCGGGCCGAAACCCCTTTCGAGGGTCTCGACCCGGCCATTCGACATCACGCGGGCGGCAGCGCTACAGCAGGCCGTCCCACATCTGCTCCAACAGCACCGACCACCAGCTCTCCGGCGAAGCCAACGCCGCACTGTCGAGCCCGGCCAGGTTCGACTGGAAGTCGACGGTCCAGCGGCCCGCCTGCTCCGGCGTCAGATGCTGGCGCAGCCGCCACATGTGACCCAGCATCGCCAGCGACCGTACGAACTGCGGCAGGCTCGAGTTCACGAACTGCGGCGGCACCGGCGCACCGCCCGGACCGCCCTCCACCGGCACCGCCACGATGTGCGCGGTCCCGTACTGCACGCAGAGCGCCTTGCCGAAGTCGCTGCCGACCACCAGGTACGAACCCGCGTCCGACGCCGGCTGCACCTGCCGCTGCGCCGCCATCTCGGCGAGCGTCGGCACCGGCTGACCCGGCACCGCCTGCGCCCAGAAGAACGGCCCGAAATCGACCGGCAGGCCCGACCAGACCAGCGTCTGCGCCACGATCTCCGGCACACCCTGACGGGAAACGGCCCGCTGGTCGAAACGGAACACGCCCTGCGGACCGAACGCCCCCGCCAGCTCCTGCGCGATCGCTTCGAGCGGGATCGCCGGCTGGAGCGGAACCTGCGGCAGCGGAGCCCGCACCGGCGCGGGGCGCGCCGGGCCGTCCGCGACCTGGTGCAGTTCGCCCTGATGGGTGAGCAGATGCCGCATGCCCTGTTGCCGGCCCGCGTGGTCCTTTCCGTACGGAGCCACGCTGGTGATCCGCACCTGCGGCCAGGTCTCCCGGATCATCCGGGCACAGTAACCACCCGGCAGTTCGCAGGACTCCAGCTCGGTGTGCAGCTCGAGCACCTGCTGCGGCGGCACGTTCATGGCGCGCAGCTCGTGCAGGATCTGCCACTCCGGGTGCGGGGTACCGGGCGCCGAGCGGCGGATGAGCTGCTGCTCGGAGCCGTCGGGCGCGCGGTAGCGGAGCACGGCCTGGTAGCCGGGCCCGACCGTGGGCACGCCGGAGGGAGCCTGGGGCGCATGAGGCGCCTGCGGCGCCTGGGGGTGCGCCACGGGCACGCCCGGAGGCGGACCGGGAGGACCGGGAGGCGCGGGCGGCTGACCCGTCACGGCAGGCCCCGCCAACATCGTCGCGGCATGGTCCAGCCCGCCACCGAGCGACCCACCACCCGGAACCCCGGGAGGACCTGGCGGCTGCGGTACGCCACCACGCGGAGCCCCCGGCGGACCGGGAGGCGCCGGCGGCTGACCCGTCACGGCGGGACCGGCCAACATCGTCGCGGCATGGTCCAACCCGCCACCGAGCGACCCACCACCCGGAACCCCGGGCGGACCAGGAGGCTGAGGCACCCCGGCACCGGGAGCCCCCGGCGGGCCGGGAGGCGCGGGCGGCTGACCCGTCACGGCGGGACCGGCCAACATCGTCGCGGCATGGTCCAGCCCACCACCGAGCGACCCACCACCCGGAACCCCGGGCGGACCGGGAGGACCGGGCGGCTGCGGTACGCCACCACGCGGAGCCCCCGGCGGACCGGGAGGCGCCGGAGGCTGACCCGTCACCGCAGGCCCCGCCAACATCGTCGCGGCATGGTCCAACCCGCCACCGAGCGACCCGGGAGCCCCCGGCGGGGTCGGCGGACCCGGCGGCGTCGGCGGCTGACCCGCACCCGATCCAGCGGCGCCACCGGCGCCACCGGCGGAGCCACCCGGCCGGGAAATCCGGGCCTTGCTCGTCGGCGCGTCGGCGATGTCCGCCGCCTGGTCGCCGAGCGCCGGCACGATCGCGGTCCTCGGCAGCTGGCTGCCGCCCGCCATCAGCGTGGTCTTCGCCTCGGGCGCCACCCCGGAGGACGGCGCGTCGTCCAGGTCCGACCCGGACAGCGGCGGCGCGAACACGGTCGCGGGCAGCGGCACGGACGCGTCGTCCGAGCCCGAGTTCACATCGGTCCCGGCCCACGGGGTGGCCCCGGCGGGCACCCCGTCGTTGGCGGTCGGCTCGTACGGGATCTCACCCCCGCGCCGCAGCGGCACCGCGTCCACCGGCTCCGAGGCCCGGACCGGAGCCGGCGCCGACACGGCGTCAACGGGCTCGACGGAAACCGGAACCGGGGCCGGAACCGGGGCCGGCGCCGAAACCGACACCGGCTCCGCAGCCACAACGGGCGGCGGCGTCACGGCCGGCGGAATCCCCGCCCGGTCCGCCGCCTCCTGCAGCCACTCCGGCGGGCTGAGCATGAACGACGTCTGCTCCGAGTCGATCCGCGGCGGCGGAACCGAAGCCTCCGAAGCCGACGCCACGGCAGCGGCCCCGTACTCCTCCTCGTACCGGCGGATCACCTCACCCACCGGCAGCCCCGGCCACAGCGTCACCTCACCGCTGTCCCGCGCGATGACCAGCCGCTGCCGCCCACCACCGGACACCGGACCGGCCGCACGGTCCTCCGCCCACACCACGAACCCGAGCCCGAACTCCCGTACGCGCACCTCACGGTGCTGGTACGCGGGCACGTCCCCGTTGATCCACTCCTCGGCGCGCTCCTGCGCCTGCGCGAACGTCACCATCGCGCTATCACCCCTCCACCCGTGCCGCACCCGACACGGGAACCGAGCGTGCGAATCCGCCGTCCACCATCAGACCGGCCACCGTTTCCAGTTCCGGCGGATTGCCCGCCAACCGCTCCAGAAAGGCGTCGAAATCACCGCCGCACGGCAGCAACAGCCGCTCCACGCGCTCCTGGACGGACCACCCGTCCCGGTCGCGCGCGTCGTCGTACGGGGAGAACCACATCGACCCGATCGACTCGCCCTTGACCTTCAGCGCGAGCAACCCGCCCTGCGCGAAGGCCACGCACAGGTAGTCCTTCGTCAGGTGGTCGCGCAGGCACTTGTTGGCGTAGACGAGGTCATTGACCGCCGCCTCCTCGCGCACCGTGAAGAACGGCTGGTCCACCAGCAGTCCGAGATCCACGTCCAGCCCCACGCCCACCGGCGCGCAGCCGCCCGCCGCCTTCAGGAACGAGCGGTACGCCTCCGGCAACCGGTAGCCGAGGTCCTCCTCGACGCCCTGGACCTGGGACTCGGAGACCGAGACCACCGACTTCGGCAGCCCCATGTGCGCCGGGCGCACCTCCTGCAAGGGTCGCGTGCCCCGCTTCTCGTGGTCCACCGGAGCGGTCGCCAGCCCGGCGTGATGCCGCAGCAGCGCCTTCACCTCCACCGGGACCAGCTCCATGCGCCGCGAGCCCGCCACGTGGTGCCAGGTCCAGCCGTGCGGGGTCGCGACCGAAGCGACCGTGTCCCACAGCTCGTGCCCGGCGGCCTTCATCGCGGCGTTCGCGGACACGCAGTCCGTCAGACGCAACTCGTCCACGCCGAAACCCTCCGGCGGTTCGGCGATCTCCACCGCCGCACGCGCGTACGCGGAGAAGTCCGGATGTCCGTTGCCGTCCATCCGCACTCCGTGGGGATGCCGAGCGGCCCGGACCGGGTCCGGGAAATGCACGACCTGCCCCGAGTAAGCGGCGTTGGGTGGCGCGGCGTGCTGCCCGAGCCGACCTGTCGTCATGGCGGTAGCCCCCTGCTGGATCTGGCTGGTTCACCACAGCCTATGCGCTGGGGCAAGAGCGTCACCCGCGCGCGACCGGCACACCCACCCACGGGCCGGGAACATCCGAATTGATACGAATATTCGACCCCGCTTCCGCATGACAGGTGACATTTGGCAGGCTGTCCCCGCAGCACGGGGGCGTGCGCACAGCGGCTACCACCGCGGCCACGGGAGGGAAAGCGCGACCATGCAGAACACGGCAACACGCACAGATCCGGCCGACACCACCGGCCCGACCACCGGACCCGCCACCGGTCCGGCCGCCGAACCCGGCGGCCCCGCCGGCGACCCCCGCCTGCGCTGGAGCAGCGCGAACGGCCGCCCCACCGCGCCCATCCTGCGCTTCCGCCGCGACGGCATCCTGCCCACCATCGCCGCCGCCCTCTCCGTACGCGGCGAAACCCTCACCGGCACCGCCGGCAAGGGCGACCAACCCCCCGCGCTCCACCCCCTCGTACAGGACTTCCTCGACACCCTCACGAGCGGCCAGCGCGAACGTTTCACCGGCCGATGCCCCGAAGCGATCCTGCTCTCCCGCCACCTGGCCACCATCGAAGGCGCCCGCTCCAAGCGCGCCTCCCGCAAACCCCTCTCCCCCAGCGAGGCCCGCCGCTCCCTCAAGCACGCGAAGATCACCGCCCGCCGCATCCGCGAGGACGGCGACCCCCTCCACGGCAGCTACGCACCACCCTGCCGCTCCTGCGAGGCCCTCCTCGCCCACTTCGGCGTACGCCCCGTCGACCTCACCCCAGCCGAGTAGCCATGACCACCACCTCAGCCTCCTACGACCGCTCCTCGGCCACCCGCTTCCCCGTCGCCGTGGACTCCGCCCTGCGCACCGCCGGCTGGGAACCCGGCCGGTGGGACATCAAGCAGGCCGAGTACTGGGCCGACGCCCTGCGCGACCACACCACCCCCGCCGGACACCGGCACACCGTCTTCCCCGCCGCCGTCGAGGCCTGGGCCGAATTCGGCGGCCTCACGGTCTCCGCCCCCGGCCCCGGCCGCCAGATAGCGCCCACGACGATCCGCGTGGACCCCCTCACCGGCCTCCACCTGGCCCGCACCTTCGCCGACCTGGGCCGCGCCCTGTCCACGGAGCTCTGCCCCCTGGGCATCGAGGCCGACGGGAGCTCCCACCTCGCCATCGACCGCGAAGGCCGCGTCTACGGAATCGACCACACCGGCGACTGGTACCTCGGCTCCGACACGGACGAGGCCCTCACCCTCCTCCTGACCGGCCTCCAACCAACCCGCCTCACAACGGGCTGAGCCCAGCCCCGCCGGCGCTTGAGGCGCCCCTCCAGCCCCGCCGGCGTTTGAGGCGCGGGGGTCCGGGGGCAGCGCCCCCGGCAACGGCGCCGCACCCGCGCCGGCACCGGCACCGGCACCGGCACCGGCACCGGCACCGGCACCTAGCCCACCCGCACCGGAAGCACGGCCGACACCTTGAACCCGCCCCCATCCGTCGGCCCCGACACGAACACCCCGCCGAGCCCCAGCACCCGCTCCCGCATCCCCACGAGCCCGTTCCCCCCACTCGGCAGCCCCGGCTCCGGAACCTGCCCGTCACACGGCCCGTTCTCCACCTGCATCGCCACCTCCCCGTCCCGGTGCGCCAGCCGTACGACGACCCGCGCGCCCGGAGCGTGCTTGTGGCAGTTGGTCAACGCCTCCTGCACCACCCGGTAGGCCGTCTGCTCCACCTCCGCCGGATACGCGGACGCGGACACCTCCCCCAGCACCACCATCTCCACGGCCATCCCGGCCACCCGGGACTGCCCGACCAGCGCCTCCAGCTCACCGAGCGAGGGCCCGTCCTCAAAGCTCCCCACCAACGCCACCGGCACGGCAGCGGCGGCAGCCCCGGCGGCCACAGCGACCCTCGCCCGCTTCACCGGCTCCTCCCGCCGCAGCACCCCCAACATCTCCCGCAGCTCCGTCAACGCCTGCCGACCCATGTCACCCACCAGCGCCGCGTTCTTCGCGGCCCGCGCCGGATCCTTGGCCGCCACCGCCTCCAGCGCCGCCGCGTGCACCACCATCAGGCTCACCCGGTGCGCCACGACGTCGTGCATCTCCCGCGCGATCCGGGTCCGCTCCTCCGTACGGGCCCACTCGGCCCGCTCCTCCGCCCGGTCCGCCAGCAGCGACAGCTCCCGCTCCAGCGAGTCCGCCCGCTCCTGCAGGCTCTCCATGAGCCTGCGCCGGGCCCCCATGTACAGCCCGAACAGCACCGGCGGCACGGTCAGCGCCACCGCCACGAAGACGGACAGCATCAGCACGAACGTCCGGCCGGCCTCCACGTCCCCGCTGGTCCGCAGGTACATCACGGCGAAGGTCGCGGCCAGCGCCATCGAGGTCAGCGTCGCGGTGATCCGCCGGGGCACCTCGGAGGAGGCCACCGTGTACAGCCCCACCACCCCGAGCAGGAAGCCCATCACGGCGGGCGTGATGGCGATCCCCACCAGCACCACGGCGACCGGCCACCGCCGCCGCACCACGAGCGCGGACCCCACCAGCAGCCCGAACAACACCCCGACCGCGGTCGGCACCCCCGCCTCCCCGGCGAAGCCCACGCCTTCCCATGCGCACTCGACGGCAGACACCCCACCGAGCGCCACGTCCACGACGACGTCCCGCCGCCGCACCCACCACCCCAAAGGCGGGCCGGCGCGGCCTTCCACATCCCCCGTACTGGTCATGTCCACCAGCGTACGCAGGGGCCCCAGCACACCGTCGACCGGAATTCCGGCAAACCCTCGGTAATCGCACGTACGACTGAACCGTCCGATATCCGAGACCTGAATCCCGAATTCCGGACGACATTGAGGCCATGACCGAAATCCGACGTCGCCCCGGCGACGGCACCGGCGGGCTCCGCCAGGGCACCGCGACCTTCGAATCCCTCCGCGAGCAGGCGGTGACCCTCCGCCGCGAGGGCCTCAGCCGCCGCCAGATCCGCGACCGCCTCCACGTCCACAACAACGACATCCTGAACCGCCTCCTGGAGGGCGAGCCGGCCCCCGAGTGGACGAAGCGCCCGAACGCGAAGGACGACCTCCGCACCCGCGCCCGCGACCTCCGCCTACAGGGCATGACGTACGACCAGATCCAGGTCGAGCTCGGCTGCTCGAAGAGCTCCATCTCCCTCTGGGTCCGCGACCTCCCGAAACCGGAGCGTCAGCGCAGCCCAGAAGAGGCCTCCGCGATCGCCAAGCGCGGATGGGAGCGCACCCTCCAGCTGCGCGAGGACGAAAGGCGACAGACCAAGGAACAGGCGACGGCGGAGATCGAGGCGCTCTCGGATCGCGAGCTGTTCATCCTCGGCGTCGGCCTGTACTGGGCTGAAGGCAGCAAGGACAAGCCCTACGAGCGACGCGAGCGCACCATTTTCGTCAACAGCGACCCCGGCATGATTCGCGTCTACCTCGCCTGGCTGGACCTTCTCGGGGTCGAGGCAGAGCACCTGCGCTTTCACGTGATGATCCACGAAAGCGCCGATGTCACAGGGGCCGAGGCGTTCTGGGCGGACTTCGTCGGCGGAGACCCGAGGCGGTTCCACAAGACCACGCTGAAGCGTCACAACCCGACGACCCAGCGGAAGAACACCGGCGAGGGATACCGCGGCTGCCTCGTCGTCCGCGTACTCAAAAGTGCGGATCTGTATCGTCGCATCGAGGGCTGGTGGTGCGGCATAGTAGTGGCTGCATCCGAAGCCGATCATCGGAATCGGACATAGCGGCTATCCCGGGTCGTCTAAGGGCAAGACGTCAGATTTTGGTTCTGATCATGGGGGTTCGAGTCCTCCCCCGGGAGCTCAGTACGTTCGGGTCCCGACCTACCGGTCGGGACCCGCCCTCCTTTCGGCCCCTTAACGCCCCGGTATCCTTCACGGGTCCACCCCCGAAGCCGAAGGGCATCCCCGTGAGCGCCAACCGCCCGGCAGCCGTCGTCGTACTCGCAGCGGGTGAAGGCACCCGCATGAAGTCGGCGACTCCCAAGGTTCTGCACGAGATCTGCGGGCGCTCGCTCGTCGGTCACGTCGTCGCCGCCTCCCGTGAGCTGGACCCCGCCCACCTCGTCGTGGTCGTCGGGCACGCCCGGGAGCAGGTCACCGCGCACCTCGCCGACATCGACGCCGGCGTCCGCACCGCCGTCCAGTACGAGCAGAACGGCACCGGGCACGCGGTCCGGATGGCGCTCGAAGAGCTCGGCGGCACGGTCACCGGCACCGTGATCGTGGTCTGCGGGGACACCCCGCTGCTCACCGGTGAGACCCTCAAGCAGCTCGCGGCCACCCACGAGGCCGACGGCAACGCCGTCACCGTGCTGACCGCCGAGGTGCCGGACTCCACCGGCTACGGCCGCATCGTCCGGGACGCGGAGAGCGGCGCCGTGAAGGCGATCGTCGAGCACAAGGACGCCACCGACGCCCAGCGCGCGATCCGGGAGATCAACTCCGGGGTCTTCGCCTTCGACGGGGCCCTGCTCGCCGACGCGCTCGGCAAGGTCCGGACCGACAACAGCCAGGGCGAGGAGTACCTCACCGACGTCCTCGGCATCCTGCGCGAGGCCGGCCACCGCGTCGGCGCGGCCGTCGGCGCCGACCACCGGCAGATCCTCGGCATCAACAACCGCGTGCAGCTGGCGGAGGCCCGGGCGCTGCTGAACGCACGCCTGCTGGAGCAGGCCATGCTCGCGGGCGTGACGATCGTCGACCCGGCCGGCACCTTCGTGGACGTGACGGTGACTTTCGGCCAGGACGCGATCGTGCACCCGGGGACCCAGCTCCTCGGGGCCACGCACATCGCCGAGGGGGCCGAGGTCGGTCCCAACACCCGTCTGAAGGACACCCTGGTGGGGGCCGGTGCCCGTGTGGACAACACGGTGGCCGAGGGGGCTGTCGTCGGGGCGCAGGCGAGCGTGGGCCCGTTCGCGTACCTGCGTCCCGGTACGAACCTCGGTGCGAAGGCCAAGGCCGGTACGTACGTGGAGATGAAGAACGCGACGATCGGCGAGGGCACGAAGGTGCCGCACCTGTCGTACGTGGGCGACGCCACGATCGGTGAGTACACCAACATCGGCGCGGCGAGCGTCTTCGTGAACTACGACGGTGAGCACAAGCACCACACCACCGTCGGCTCGCACTGTAAGACGGGGTCGGACAACATGTTTGTGGCACCCGTCACCATCGGGGACGGCGCCTACACGGCCGCCGGGTCCGTGATCACGAAGGACGTGCCGCCCGGCGCGCTGGCCGTGGCGCGGGGCCAGCAGCGGAATATCGAGGGCTGGGTGGCTCGGAAGCGTCCGGGAAGCGCGTCCGCGACGGCGGCTCAGTCGGCGGTCCAGGTGGACTCCGACGCCCGTTGAGGTGAACTGACCGGAAACGGGTACGTTCAGGACGGCGTACCGTGATAGGTGCACCCAATTCGGCTGGCTCACCGTGTGCGGGACGGACGCACATGGGGGCGAGCAGCTTTCAACACGTCTGAGGAGACAGTGCTGTGACCGGGATCAAGACGACCGGCGAGAAGAAGCTGATGCTCTTCTCCGGCCGCGCCCACCCCGAGCTGGCCGAGGAGGTCGCGCATCAGCTGGGCGTCGGCCTCGTGCCGACCAAGGCTTTCGACTTCGCGAACGGCGAGATCTACGTCCGCTTCCAGGAGTCGGCTCGTGGCGCGGACTGCTTCCTGATCCAGAGCCACACGGCTCCGATCAACAAGTGGATCATGGAGCAGCTGATCATGATCGACGCGCTGAAGCGCGCGTCGGCACGCTCCATCACCGTGATCGTCCCGTCCTACGGGTACGCCCGTCAGGACAAGAAGCACAAGGGCCGCGAGCCGATCTCGGCCCGTCTGGTCGCCGACCTGCTGAAGACCTCGGGTGCCGACCGCATCCTCACGGTCGACCTGCACACGGACCAGATCCAGGGCTTCTTCGACGGCCCGGTGGATCACCTTTCGGCTCTGCCGGTCCTCGCGGACTACGTGGGCGCCAAGGTGGACCGCTCCAAGCTGACGATCGTCTCTCCGGACGCCGGCCGCGTGCGCGTGGCCGACCGTTGGTGCGACCGTCTGGACGCGCCGCTGGCGATCGTGCACAAGCGTCGTGACAAGGACGTCGCCAACCAGGTGACCGTCCACGAGGTCGTCGGTGAGGTCAAGGGTCGCGTGTGCGTCCTGGTCGACGACATGATCGACACGGGTGGCACGATCTGCGCCGCGGCCGACGCGCTGTTCGCGCACGGCGCGGAGGACGTCATCGTGACGGCCACGCACGGCATCCTGTCGGGTCCGGCGGCCGACCGTCTGAAGAACTCGAAGGTCAGCGAGTTCGTGTTCACGAACACCCTGCCGGACCCGTCCGACCTGGAGCTCGACAAGATCACGGTGCTGTCGATCGCTCCGATGATCGCGCGCGCGGTGCGCGAGGTCTTCGAGGACGGCTCGGTCACCAGCCTGTTCGAAGAGCAGGCGTAACCGCGGTACTAGATCCTTTTTGTGGGCGGCCTCCCGCCGGGTAGACTCATGAAGTTGCTCGGCGAGGGAGGCCGCCCACTTTTGTGTGCGGGCACTCCGTTATCGACGCGCTCTTCGTAGCAGGCCGTTCCGGCCGGGTGACTGTCGTCCATTTCCGTCACCCCACGAGGAGTGAGCATGTCCGAGGTCAAGCTTTCCGCCCAGCTCCGTGACACCTTCGGCAAGGGCTCTGCCCGCCAGGCCCGTCGCGACGCGCTGGTTCCCGCCGTCATCTACGGTCACGGCAACGACCCGAAGCACGTCAACGTCGAGGCCCACGGCCTGCAGCTGGCGCTGCGCACCCCGAACGTCCTGATCTCCCTGGACATCGCGGGCGACGGCACCGAGCTGGTCATCCCGAAGGCCGTTCAGAAGCACCCGCTGAAGCGTTCGGTCTCCCACGTCGACTTCCTGATCGTCAAGAAGGGCGAGAAGGTCACCGTCGACGTCGCGATCGTCACCGAGGGCGAGCTGGCCGCGGGCGGCAACATGCTGGAGACCCTCCAGAACACCGTCTCCGTCGAGGCCGAGGCCACCCACATCCCGACCGAGGTCACCGTCTCGATCGCGGGCCTGGAGGCCGGCGCCACCATCCACGCCAAGGACCTGGTCCTGCCGGCCGGCACCACGCTGGCCATCGACGGTGACGTCGCCGTCCTGCAGGTCGTCGCGCCGCAGGCCGAGGAGCCGGCCGCCGAGGCCGCCGAGGGCACCGAGGCCTGAGTCTCGCCCTCACCCCTCAGCAGTTGCTGACCGACCGCCGTCCGGCTCCACTGGAGCGGGACGGCGGTCGTCTTCGTATCCAAGGCGGTAAGGAGCTATTGATGTCGGACGACGCGGCGACGCCCTGGCTGATCGTGGGCCTGGGCAATCCGGGTGGCGAGTACGCGGGGAACCGGCACAACATCGGTTTCATGGTGGCGGACCTGCTCGCGGAGCGGATCGGCGGCAAGTTCAAGGCGCACAGGGCCCGCGCCCAGGTGGTCGAGGGGCGCATCGGCCCTCCGGGGCCGGCGAACCGCCGTGTCGTGTTGGCGAAGCCGATGTCCTTCATGAACCTGTCGGGCGGTCCGGTGACGGCCCTGCGCGACTTCTACAAGGTGCCGTTGGAGCGGATCGTCGCGATCCATGACGAGTTGGACATCGACTACCCGACGCTGCGTCTGAAGCTGGGTGGCGGGGACAACGGCCACAACGGGTTGAAGTCGATGACGAAGTCGATGGGTGCGGACTACCACCGGGTGCGCTGTGGGATCGGCCGGCCGCCGGGTCGGATGCAGGTCGCGGACTTCGTGCTGAAGGACTTCTCCGGGGCGGAGCGCAAGGACCTGGACTGGTTCGTGGACCGGGCGGCGGATTCGGTGGAGTGCCTGATCACGGAGGGTCTGGAGCGCGCCCAGTCGGCGTACAACTCCTGAGCGCCGGGGGTGTGGGTCCGCCGCACCGGCCGTGGGCGCAGGTCGTACGGGGAAGCCCCCGCACCGTCGGTCGGTGCGGGGGCTTCTTCGTGTTCGGGTGCGGCTCAGCCGGTGTTGCGCAGGCCGGCGGCCACGCCGTTGACGGTGAGCAGCAGGGCGCGGGCGAGGAGCGGGTCGGCTTCTTCGCCGCGGGCGGCGGCGGCGCGCTGGCGGGCCAGCAGGGAGACCTGGAGGTAGGAGATGGGGTCCAGGTAGGCGTCGCGTACGGCGAAGGTCTGCTGGAGGACCGGCTGGGAGTCGAGGAGCTTCTCGCCTCCGGTGATGCGCAGGACTTCGGCGACGGTGAGTTCGTGTTCGGCCTCGATGCGGTCGAAGACGTGCTTGAGGTGGTCGGGGACGAGGGTGTCGACGTAGTGGCGGGCGATCCGCAGGTCGGTCTTGGCCAGTGTCATCTCGACGTTGGACAGGAAGTTGCGGAAGAAGTGCCAGCGCTCGCCCATTTCGGTGAGGACGTCTTGCCGGCCGGCTTCGCGTAGGGCCTTGAGGCCGGAGCCGACTCCGTACCAGCCGGGGACGATCTGGCGGGACTGGGTCCAGCCGAAGACCCACGGGATGGCGCGCAGGCCGTCGAGGCCGGCGCCGGAGTCGGGGCGGCGGGAGGGGCGGGAGCCGAGGTGCAGGTCGGCGAGCTGGTCGACGGGGGTGGCGGCGAAGAAGTACGAGGGCAGGTCGGGGTCTTCGACGAGTTCGCGGTAGGCGCTGTGGGCGGCTTCGGAGACGGTGTCCATGGCCGCGTCCCAGCGGGCGAGGGCTTCGTCGGACTGGCGGGGTGCGGTGTGCAGGGCGGAGGCCTGCAGGGTCGCGGCGACGGTCAGTTCGAGGTTTTCGCGGGCGAGGGAGGGCACGAGGTACTTGTCGGAGATGACTTCGCCCTGTTCGGTGACCTTGATCTCGCCTTCGAGGGTGCCCCAGGGCTGGGCGAGGATCGCGTCGTGGGAGGGGCCGCCGCCGCGGCCGACGGTGCCGCCTCGGCCGTGGAAGAGGCGCAGGCGCACGCCGTAGCGGTGGGCGACGTCGCGCAGGCGGCGCTGGGCGCGGTGGATCTCCCACTGGCTGGTGGTGATGCCGCCGAACTTGGAGGAGTCGGAGTAGCCGAGCATGACCTCTTGGACGTCGCCGCGGAGGGAGACGAGGCGCCGGTAGGAGGGGTCGGCGAGCATGTCGCCGAGGATGACGTCGGCGGCGCGCAGTTCGTCGGTGGTCTCCAGGAGCGGCACGATGCCGATCTTGGCCCAGCCGGCGTGGAGGTCGATGAGGCCGGCCTCGCGGGCGAGGACGGCGGCGGCGAAGACGTCGTCGGCGCCCTGGCACATCGAGATGATGTACGACTCGATGACCTCGGGGCCGAACTTCTCGAAGGCGTCCTTGATGGCGGAGAAGACGCCGAGGGTCTTGTGTCCGGCGGCGTCGAGTGGGGCGGGGGTGGGGGCGAGGGGGCGGCGGGAGCGGAGTTCCTTGGCGAGGAGCTTCTGCCGGTAGTCGCGGGGCATGTCGGCGTAGCGCCAGGATTCCTCGCCGAGCCGGTCGAAGAGCTGGCCGAGGGCGTGGTGGTGGGCGTCGGCGTGCTCGCGTACGTCCATGGTGGCGAGCTGGAGGCCGAAGGCGGCCAGGGTGCGGATGGTGCGGTCCATGCGGCCGTCGGCGAGGAGTCCGCCGCGGTGTGCGCGCAGGGAGGTCTGGATGAGGGTGAGGTCGGTGAGGAGCTCGGCGGTGCCGAGGTAGTCGCGGCCTTCCTCGTGTGCGGTGCCCTTGGCGAGGCGGTCGCGGGTGTTGAGGAGCTTCTGTCGGACGCAGGTGACCTTGAGGCGGTAGGGCTCTTCGGCGTTCAGCCGCTTGTAGCGCGGGCTGATTTCGGGGAGGCGTTCGAGGTCGGCCTGGAGGGAGGCGAGGAGTTCCTCGGTGGCGCCGGCGTAGCGGATGGAGTTGGAGAGCAGCGAGCGCAGGAAGTCGATGAGTTCCAGGGCGTCGCTGATGCCGTGCTCGTGCTGGAGGATCAGTACGTCGCGGGTGACGTCGGGGGTGACGTTGGGGTTGCCGTCGCGGTCGCCGCCGATCCAGGTGCCGAAGGTGAGGGGGCGGGTGCCGGCGGGGAGCTCGATGCCGACGCGCTGGAGTTCGGCGGCGAGGTCTTCGAGTACGTCGCCGACGGCGCCGGCGTGCAGCTCGTCGAGGTAGTAGATGGCGTTGCGGGCTTCGTCGGCGGGTTCGGGGCGGACGACGCGGAGCTCGTCGGTCTGCCAGACGAGGTCGATGTTCTCGGCGAGGCGCAGGTCGTGGCGGCGGCGGTCGCCGGCGCCGGTGACGGGCTCCTCCAGGAGGGCGGCGATGCGGCGCAGCTTGCCCAGGACGCTGCGGCGGGCCGCTTCGGTGGGGTGTGCGGTGAAGACGGGTCGGACGTTGAGGTTCTTGACCGTTTCGCGCAGGTGCTCGGGGTCGGCGTCCTTGAGCATGTCGGCGGTGCGGGCGAGGAGCCCGCCTTCGGCGGCGCGGTGGGCGCGCAGTTCCTTGCCGCGGTGCACCTGCTCGGTGACGTTGGCGAGGTGGAAGTAGGTGGAGAAGGCGCGTACGAGCTTGGCGGCGGTCTCCAGGTCGGTGTCGCCGAGGAGGGCGGCGGCGGCTTCGCCGTCGGTGCGGGTGAGTGCGCGCACTTGTTCGACGAGGTCGAGGAGGTCTTGGCCCTCTTGGCGTACGAGCGTCTCCCCGAGGAGGTCGCCGAGGCGGCGGATGTCCGCGCGCAGCTCTGCGTTCGCGGCGTCCGTGGTGTGGGCGGGGACCTGGTCAGCACTGCTCACAGGTGCGGCTCCTTGCAGTGTTCGAGCGCTACTGGGCGGTGGGCTCCCGACGGCGCGCGGCATCGCCGCTCCTGGTGCGCAGCTCGGGCTGCCCGTGCGGACCGCGCTGTCCGACGGCAACAGGATAGGTGTCCCGGGCCTGTGCCTGGGCAAATGTCTCATCAGACGTCAAGTGGGCGGCTCGCGAGCGGGCCGCCCGCGCCCTGGTACGCCCCGGCCGCGCTCCTGTTGCCTCGGGCCGCGGCTTTGCCATACTTACGATGCCGTAGGTTACGGGTCCGTAACCCCGGCGCCTGCCGACTTCTCACCCTCAGGGGACATCCATGACCACCAGTCCCGATCTGATCGAGGACGCCTCCGCGGCCTCCGACGGGTCTGCGCCGTCCGCGACTCTCGGCGGCGAGAACAAGCGGTCCATCGAGCAGATCGCCCTCCTGCTGTTCATCACCGTTCCCTTCCTGGCCTTGCTGGCGGCGATTCCGCTGGCGTGGGGTTGGGGGGTGAGCTGGTTGGATCTCGGCCTGATGGTCTTCATGTACTTCCTGGCGTGCCACGGGATCACCATCGGCTTCCACCGGTACTTCACGCACGGTTCCTTCAAGGCGAAGCGGCCGCTGCGCATCGCGCTCGCGGTGATGGGTTCGATGGCGGTGGAGGGGCCGCTGGTGCGGTGGGTGGCCGATCACCGCAAGCACCACAAGTACTCGGACCACGAGGGTGACCCGCATTCGCCGTGGCGGTTCGGGGAGACCCTGCCGGCGCTGATGAAGGGCCTGTGGTGGGCGCACATCGGCTGGCTCTTCGACGAGGAGCAGACCGATCAGCAGAAGTACGCGCCCGACCTGATCAAGGACCCGGCGATCCGGCGGATCTCGCGCGACTTCATCTACTGGACGATGTTCTCCCTGGCGATCCCGCCGCTGGTCGGCGGTCTGGTGACGATGTCCTGGTGGGGCGCGTTCACGGCGTTCTTCTGGGGTTCCCTGGTGCGGGTCGCGCTGCTGCACCACGTGACGTGGTCGATCAACTCGATCTGCCACGCGGTGGGCAAGCGGCCGTTCAAGTCGCGCGACCGTTCGGGCAACGTGTGGTGGCTGGCCGTGCTGTCCTGCGGTGAGTCCTGGCACAACCTGCACCACGCGGACCCGACGTCGGCCCGCCACGGCGTGCTGCGCGGCCAGGTCGACTCCAGCGCCCGGCTGATCCGCTGGTTCGAGCAGCTGGGCTGGGCCACGGACGTGCGCTGGCCGTCGGCTTCCCGCATCGAAGCCCGGCGGCGGGAAACCGAGTCGAACCCGGCATGATGGGGGGCGTGGCGATCGACGGCGGTAATTCCAGCAGCGACAAGCCCAGGCGCGGCCGCCGGGTGAGGATGACGGGCGCGGAGCGGCGCCAGCAACTGCTGGACATCGGCCGGACGCTGTTCGCGGAGAAGGGCTTCGAGGGCACCTCGGTGGAGGAGATCGCGGCGAAGGCCGGGGTGTCCAAGCCGGTGGTGTACGAGCACTTCGGCGGCAAGGAGGGCCTGTACGCGGTCGTCGTGGACCGGGAGATGCGCCAGTTGCTGGACGGGGTGACGGGCGCGCTGACGGCCGGGCATCCGCGGGAGCTGTTGGAGCAGGCGGCGTTCGCGTTGCTGGACTACATCGAGTCGTACACGGACGGTTTCCGCATTCTGGTGCGCGATTCCCCGGTCGCGCAGTCGACGGGCACGTTCGCCTCGCTGATCAGCGATATCGCCACGCAGGTCGAGGACATCCTGGGTCTGGAGTTCAAGGCTCGGGGTTTCGACCCGAAGCTGGCTCCGTTGTACGCGCAGGCGCTGGTCGGGATGGTGGCGTTGACCGGGCAGTGGTGGCTGGACGTGCGCAAGCCGAAGAAGGCGGAGGTGGCCGCGCATCTGGTGAACCTGGCCTGGCACGGCCTGGACGGGCTGGAGTCGAAGCCGCATCTGGTGGGCCGCCGCAAGAGTTGAGCCCGTACCCCTCGTCGTACGCGACGGCGCCCCGTCACCGGAGATCCGGTGGCGGGGCGCCGTCGCGTGGTGCCGCCCGTCGCTCTAGGCGCAGGGCTCCTGTGTCTGCGGTTCCAGGGCGTGTCGTTCCAGGAACTCCAGCCGGTTGCCCACCGGGTCCTCCGAGTAGAAGCGGCGGTGGCCGGGCAGGTTGTCGTCCCAGACGACCTTGGCTCCCCGCTCCTCCAGTCTGTGCGCGTACTCGACGATGCCGGTCACCCGTAGTCCCGGATGGGCCTTGCGGGCGGGCCTGAAGTCCTCTTCGACGCCGAGGTGCAGTTGTACGGGTCCGGCGGCGAACCAGCAGCCGCCGCGGGCGGCGAGGACGGGCGGTTTGGGGATCTCGGTCATGCCGAGGACGTGCGTGTAGTAGGCGCGGAGCCGGTCCTCCGATCCGGGCGGCGCGGCGAGTTGGACGTGGTCGACGGCGGTGAGCACGGTCAGGCCTCCTTGCGGGCGACGGCGAAGATGCGGCGGAACGGGAAGACGGTGCCGCGCGGCCCGGTCGGGTAGGCCTCGCGGAGCCGGTCGCGGTACTCGGCGAGGAAGGCGCGGGCGGCCTCCTCGTCGTCGCCCAGGGCGGTGAGGACCGGCCGCAGGGCGGTGCCCTTGACCCAGTCGAGCACCGGGTCGGGGCCTTGGAGCAGTTGGTGGTAGGTGGTTTCCCAGACGTCTGCGGCGCAGCCCAGTTCGGTGAAACGGGCGAGGTATTCGGCGGGTTCCAGGAAGTGCTTGTAGCGGGCTCCGTGGCCGGCGAGCCGGGCGCGCCAGCGCGGGGTGTCGCATTGTTCGGCGAGGAGGGCGTGGCTGGGGGCCTTGAAGTTGCCGGGGATCTGGAAGGCGAAGGTGCCGCCGGGACGCAGGCCGTTGATCCAGGCGCCGAAGGAGCCGGGGTGGCTGGGGACCCATTGCAGGGCGGCGTTGGAGACGATCAGGTCGTAGGGCTCCTCGGGAAGCCAGGAGGCGAGGTCGGCGTGGTGGAAGTCGAGGCGGCCGCCGCCGGCGGTGGGGCCCGCGTACTCCTGGTCGGCGCGGTGGAGCATTTCCGGGGACAGGTCGAAGCCGGTGATCCGGGCGTCGGGCCAGCGGCCGGCGAGGAGGGCGGTGACGTTGCCGGGGCCGCAGCCGAGGTCGGCGATGCGGGCGGGGCGCGTGGGGAGTTCGGGTATGCGGTTCAGCAGATCGAGGAAGGGTCGGGTGCGGTGTCCGGCGTGCCGGAGGTACTGCTGGGGATCCCAGGTGGGTGCGGACGGCGCGGTGGACGTGGGGGTCCCGGCGCGCGCGGTATCGGAATACATGTTCGAGCCTCCCTGCTGGCGGGGCGGTCGGAAGCGGAATCAGTTCCGGGACGCTCCATGCCCCACGGTCGCAGCATTTATATCTCGATGTCAAGATAATCGTGGTCGAGATACTTGATGTGAAGAGACTTCATGTCGACAGACCCCTTACACTGATCGGCATGGAGGACGAGGTCGACCGACTGGTAGCGGCATGGCGCCGGGAGCGCCCTGACCTCGACGTGGAACCGCTTGAGGTACTGAGCCGCGTCAGCAGGCTCGCGCGCCACCTCGACCGGGCCCGCAGGCTGGCCTTCTCCGAGCACGGCCTGGAACCTTGGGAGTTCGACGTACTCACCTCCCTGCGCCGCGCCGGAGCCCCCTACCAGCTCTCCCCCGGCCAGCTCCTGACGCAGACCCTGGTCACCTCCGGCACCATGACCAACCGCATCGACCGGCTCGCCAAGAAGGGCCTCGTCGAACGCCTCCCGGACCCCAGCGACCGCCGGGGGGTCCTGGTGCGGCTCACCCCCGAGGGTCGCGACCGCGCCGACCAGGCCCTCGCCGGCCTGCTGGCCCAGGAGCGGGCGATCCTCGCCCAGCTCTCGCGCAACGAGCGCGTCGATCTCGCGGGCCTGCTACGCCAGTTGACCGCTCCGTTCGACAACATCCCCGGCTAGCCCCAGGTCCGCCGGCCGTACGCCCGCCCGCCGGGCCAGGGCCACCGCGGCGAGCGTGGAGTGCACGCCCAGCTTGCCCAGCACGTTCTGCATGTGCGTGCGGACGGTGTGCGGGGACAGGAAGAGCCGCGCCGCCACGTCCTTGCGGCCCAGCCCGGCCACCATGCAGCGCAGCACCTCGTGCTCACGCGGCGTCAGCGACTCGACCAGCCGCTCGCTGTCCGTACGGTGCTTGCGCGCGGCCGTCAGCTCCCGCAGCACCCCCGTGAGCAGCGCGGGCGGCAGGTGGGTCTCCTCGCGCAGCACCCCCCGGATGACGGCCAGCAGCCGCGAGAGCGAGCAGTCCTTGGCCACCCAGCCCGAGGCGCCGGCCTGGAGCGCGTGCGCGGCCCGGCGGGGGTCGTCGCGCTCGGCGAGGACGACCGTGCGCACCCCGGGGTGGGCGACCCGGACCGTGGCGACCAAGGCGATCCCGTCCGGGCCCGGCGGGGGCGAGCCGGAGCCGGACTCCCGCTGGGCGGGCACACCGCCCCCGGCGCCGGCCACGGCGGCCAGATCGGCGTCGACCAGCAGGACGTCGAAGCGGCGGCCCTCGGCCACCGCGCGTTCGAGGCAGCGCAGGGCGGCGGGGCCGCTGCCGGCCGCGGACACGTCCACGTCCGGCTCGGCCGCGAGCGCGGCTGCGAGCGATTCGGCGAAGATGCGGTGATCGTCGACGACGAGAACCCGGATACGAGCCACAAAACCCCCAAGGGTAGGGGAACGGACGACGGCGGGTACGGCGCCCGGACCGGGTGATCCACAGCCGCCGCGGCCGCCGCCGCGACATCTCTGCACTACCCCGGACCGGACGTCGTACCCGACTTGTCTCGACCCCTGAATCAACACCGGCCCCCACCGGCGTCACGCATCAGCGTAGGGCCGGGGGCGGCTCGCGGTTGGCCGAATAGCAGAAGTTTTTCCCGCGATTTTCAAGCGGGGAAGGGCCGAACGGCCTTTGTGGTGGCTTGAATTCGACTGCCCCGAAGGTCCGGATGACGGCATCCGCACCGGCGTGTGCCACGGGCAGTTGCACGGAGTGCATTTCACCCGGCGTGTGCACGCCGGGCGCCCGCGCACAGCGCCGGGTCCCCGCGCGCGGCGGACATGCGCGCGCCCCCCACACCGTGTGGCGTGGGGGGCGCGCGGGAAAGCAGACGAGCGGGGTGGTTCAGGAAGCGTCCCGGCGCGCGAAGTTCCACGCGTCCGTGATGATGCCGGTGAGGTCCGAGCGGCTCGGGGTCCAGCCCAGGCGCTCGTGCGCGGTCCGCGCGGAGGCCACCAGCTTCGCCGGGTCGCCGGCCCGGCGCGGCGCGACGACCTCGGGGATCTCGTGGCCGGTCACCTTGCGGACCGTTTCGACGACCTCGCGCACCGAGAACCCGCTGCCGTTGCCCAGGTTGCAGATCAGGTGCTCGCCCGCGGTGGCGTGCTCCAGCGCCGCCAGGTGGGCCTCGGCCAGGTCGGCGACGTGGATGTAGTCGCGCACGCAGGTGCCGTCCGGAGTCGGGTAGTCCTCGCCGTACACCGAGATCGACTCCCGCTCGCCCAGCGCGACCTGGAGCACCAGCGGGATCAGGTGGGTCTCGGGGGTGTGCCGCTCGCCGAACTCGCCGTAGGCGCCGGCCACGTTGAAGTAGCGCAGGGACACCGCGGCCAGGCCGTGCGCCACGCACTCCCCGGCGATCATGTGGTCCACGGCCAGCTTCGAGGCACCGTACGGGTTGGTCGGCGCGGTCACCGAGGCCTCGGTCAGCAGGCCCTCCGTCGGCTCCCCGTAGGTGGCCGCGGTGGAGGAGAACACCAGCTTGCCCACGCCCGCCTCACGCATCGCGGCCAGCAGGGCGAGGGTGCCGCCGACGTTGTTCTCCCAGTACTTGCCCGGATTCACCACGGACTCGCCGACCTGCGAGGACGCCGCGAAGTGCAGCACCGCCTCGTAGGAGTCGTCCACGTACCGCGCGGCGTCCTGGATCCGGCCCTCGATGAAGGTGGCGCCCGCCGGGATCCCCTCGCGGAAGCCGGTGCTGAGGTCGTCGAGGACGGTCACCTCGTGGCCGGCCTCCAGCAGGTGCGCCGCGACCACACTGCCGACGTATCCCGCGCCGCCGGTCACCAGGTACTTGTGCATCGCCGTCTTGCTCACTCGCCTATTGCCTCTCGCCGGGGAACACGCGCCCGTGCACGCGCGTACTAAGAGACTGGCTTACCCGATTCGGCCGCTCGGGGGAAATCCGGGGCGGGTGTCAGTCCTGCGCCGCCTGCCGCACCGGGACCGCCCGGTCCAGCAGACCGGTCCGGGCGGCCAGGGCGGCCGCCTCCAGCCGCGAGCCCACGCCCAGCTTCATCAGGACCCGCTGCACGTGCGTACGGGCGGTGCTCGGGGCGATGTCCATGCCCGCCGCGATGAGCCGGGTGTCCTCGCCCTCGGCGACCCGGACCAGCACCTCCACCTCGCGCGGGGTCAGCAGCCGCAGCAGCCTGCTGCCCTCGTCGTCGGGCTGGGCGGCGGGGTTCAGGAGCTCCGTGAAGGCCCCCTGGAGCAGCCCGGGGGCGATCGCCACCTCCCCCGCCCGCGCCTTGGCCAGGGCGCGCTCCACGCCCTCGATGCGCTCGTCCTGCCGTACGTACCCCGAGGCGCCCGCGGCGAACGCGGCGGCGATGCCGCGCGGGCTGGGCACCGGGCCCAGGACGACGACGGCGATCTGCGGGCGCTCCCGCTTGATCCGCACGACGGGTTCGAACACCCCGGGCTCGGCGGGCGTCGCGGTCCCCAGCAGGCAGACCTCCGGGGCCCGGTTGATGACCAGCTCGGCGGCGCCCGCGGCCGGGGCGGCCGCCGCGAGCACCCGGTGACCGCGCAGTTTCAGGGCAGAGGCGAGCGCCTCGGCCAACAGCCGGTGCTCGTCGACCACCACGACCCGTACGCCCATTGAGGCACCCACCCCCGAATCATCTGACCCGGCAAGCTACACGCTTGTTCGACGGTGCGCGCCGGTAACCGCGCAGAAGCCCCCGGAAGGGCGGACCTTCCGGGGGCTTCCTGCTGCTTCCTGCGGCTTCTTGCGGCTTCGTGCGCCGCGCGCGGGTCAGCTCGCGGTGAAGGAGACGAAGAGGTACTCCGGGTCGGACTTGTCCGAGTACGGCTTGGTCACCGACGTACGGGAGATGAAGAGCTTCCCGTTGTGGTAGCGGTACTCGGAGTAGTCCGGCGAGAAGGGGCTCTCGAGGCGCTGGTTCGCCTTCTCCACCGGGTTCTCCATGAGGAGGGTTTCCTTCATCGTCTTGCCGTCGATGCTGACGACCTGGGCACCCTTGTCGTACGGGGGCTCCTTGTAGGCGATGATGTTCGGCCCGTCCATGCGCAGCGGGGTGAGCTGGTACCGCTCGCCCGCGTCGGCGCGGTCGCTGGTCTGCTTGCCCGTCGTGAGGTCGAAGGAGAGCAGCTCGTTGGTGCGGCCGCCGCTGGAGTCCTGACCCTGGTGCTCCTTCGAAGGCAGGTAGAGCTTGCCGTTGCCGACGACCATGCCCGTGCACTTCTCGACCTCGGTGGCCGCGCACTTGCCGTCGAAGTTGCCGGAGGTGACGGAGATGCGCGCCTTCAGCTCGCCCTTGTCGTCGACGACGAAGAGGTCGCTGACGCCGGTGGCGTTCTTGGCGGTGCCGCCGACGTCGGCCGCGACGACCAGCGGCTTGGTGGAGACGATGCCGGCGTAGTCGATGCCCGGGGACAGCTTGTACGAGGCCTTGGCCGCGCCGGTCGTCGGGTCGAGGATCTGCGCGTACAGCGTGTAGTTGGGGCTCTGGCCGCACTTGCGGATGACGGCGAGGGCCTCACCGCCGGCGTAGCCGGTGTCGCGGCACTGTTCGGCGTCGACCTTGGGGAGCCACAGGGACTTGCCGTCGGCGAGGTTCCAGGCGGCGCCGCCGATGGAGATGTCGGCGGCGGCCACGGTGTTGCCGCTGATCGTGACCTCGCGGAGGTTCGCCGGCTTGTCACCGCCGCTGGTGCTCTTGGCGTTGCCGGACCAGACGAGCTTGCCGGCGTCCAGGTCGATGACGCCGACCTCGGTGCACGGCACGTACTTGTTCTCGGGGGTCCGCTGCGCGGCCCGGAAGAGGATCGCCGACTTGTTCTGGCTGACGTGCTTGGTCGCTCCGCAGACCTCGCCCGGAAGCGGGATCTCCCACTTCTTGCCGCCGTCGACCAGGTTGTAGCCGACGACCTTGGACACGTCGGACTTCACGTAGGTGGAGTCGGTGATCCAGGAACCGATGGTGCCGACCTGCTCGGCCGGCTGCGGGCTCGGCAGGTTGAACAGCGACTTCGACTTGGGGTTCGAGGGCGCCTTCTCGACGGCGGGCGAGCTCTCCTGGGGCTTGTCGTTGCCCGTGGAGGCGCTGGGGTCACCGCTCGCGCTGTTCTGCGGGTCGCCGCCGGTGCCCCCGCCGTCGCCGGAGGTGTACCAGATTCCGCCGCCGACGATGAGGACGATGGCCAGCAGGGCCGCGCCGACGATCATCAGCTGGGTGCGCTTGTCGTTGCCGCCTGCCGGGCCGCCCGCCGGGGGCTGGGGCGCGTACATCGGCGTGGTGACCGGTCCGGACTGCTGCGGGTAACCGTAGCCGGGCCCGGGCTGCGGGTATCCGTAGGCGGGCTGCCCGGCGGGCCCCTGCGCGGCCGGCGGCTGTGCGGGCTGGGTCACGGGCTGCGTCGGGGGCTGCTGCGGAGGCGCCGGCGGCATGGGCGGCGGCGGTGTGAACCCGCCCGGCGGCGGCTCCTGCGGCGCTCCGAAGCCGCCGGACGGCGGCTGGCTGGGGGGCGGCGGGGTACTCATGCGTTGCTACTGCCTCTCGGTGGGCGGCTCGTCGGACACGTTCACTTTCCGAAGACCATCAGGAGTTTCTCGTCCTTCCCCTCGGCCTTCAGGTGACCGGTGGAGATGAAGAACCGTCCGTCCACGTAGTCGACCCTCGGGAGACGGAAGGAGTGCTCGATCGGAGCGGCGGGACCCGACGGGTTGCGCAGGAGCGCGGTGGGCGTGCCACCGGCGGCGGGGATCGAGAGGATCTCGCCGCCCCTGTCCTCCTCGGCCTTGCGGTAGAAGATCAGCTGTCCGTTCGCGGCCTTGAGCGGGGCGATGGTGCGCTTCTCCCCGGCCGGGGTGCGCCACTTGGCCTTGCCGGTGGCCAGGTCGAAGGCGACGATCTCGTTCGCCTTGCCGCCGGACGGCGCGGTGGGCAGGTAGAGGATGTTGTTGTCGACGGCCGAGAACGGGCAGGTCGACAGGGGCCGGAAGGTGCCGGTGTCGCCGCAGCCGGTGGGGAAGTTGCCGTCGGCGGCGAGGGTGGCGGTCTGCTTCCCGTCGGGTCCGAGGACCACGATGGAGCGCTCCTTGGTCGCCTCGTTGCCGAGGTCGATGACGAGCGGATCGACCGAGTAGACGCTGGTGACCTTGAACTTCGCGGGCAGCCGGAAGGTCCAGTTCTTCTTTCCGGTGACCGGGTCGATGCCGTGGACCTCACCGGTCCTGTCCTCGTCCGCGCAGGTGGCGAGGGCGATCATCTTGCCGTTGCCGGCCACGTAGGCGTCGGGCTTGCAGCCCTCGCCCTGGTTGCTGCCGAAGAGCTTGTCGCCGGTGCTGACCTTGAAGGCGCTGGCGTTGGCGCTGCGGCTGATGGCGACGGTGTCGCCGGTGATGGCCACCGTGGGGCTGGTGAAGATGTCGAAGAGCCCTTCCTTGGGGACCTCCTTCGACCAGACCTCCTTGCCGGTCTTCAGGTCGACCACGCGCATCTGGGTGCAGGAGGCGGTGTCCGACTCGCCGTCCTTGTACATGACGACCGTCTTGCCGTCGGCGGTGGTCTGCGGGGTGGAGGCACAGATCGGGGCAGGGAAGGGAAGCGTCCACTTCTCCTTGCCGTCGGCGACCGAGTAGCCGGTGAGGTTCTTCCAGACGCTCTTGACGACGGTGTCCCCGACCACCCACTGGCCCGCGGACTCGATGCCCATGCCGGGGCCGTCGATCTTGACCGTCTTGAGGAAGAGGACCTTGTCCTCGCCCTGCTTGCGGCCGGAGTTGAGGTCGGCCTCCTGGCCGCCGTTGCCGCTGCCGTCGCCCTTGTCCACGGAAGCCGACGCGGAGGGCTTGCCGTCGGCGGGCGACTCCTGCGCGACGGGCTGCTTCGGGTCGCCGTCGCCCTTGAAGAACGCGACGTAACCGACGCCCCCGGCGAGGAGGACCGCGGCCACCGAGGCGGCGATCAGCACGGCTCGCTTCTTCTTCGGCGGCATCCCGGACGCGGGCGGCGGCACCCCGGGCAGGCCGGGGGGCGGCGGCGGGTAACCGTAGCCCTGGTGCGTCGGCGGCTGCTGGGGCTGCTGGGGTTGCTGGGCGTACGGATTGGCGCCCTGCGGCGGATATCCGTACGCCGACGGCTGCGGCGGGCCGGGCAGGTGCCCGTAACCAGAAGGTGTCGGCGGCTGGTTCGGCGGCTGGGGCGGCTCGGTCATCAGCGCACGCTTTCGGCTTCGGGCGGTCGTGGGGGATGACCTTTCTATCACTGACAGCGCGCGCACAACGGGCCGGTCCTCGCCCTGTTCCCAAGGGAGGACCGGCCCGTGACGCCGTCGTTATCGGGTCCGTTGCCGCCCTGCGGCTACTGGGCCTCCTCGGCCAGTTCCAGCCAGCGCATCTCCAAGTCGTCGCGCTCCGAGAGGAGTTCGCGCAGCTCCGCGTCGAGCTTGGCGACCTTGTCGTAGTCGGTGGAGTTCTCGGCGATCTGCGCGTGCAGGTTGCTCTCGCGGTCGGAGAGCTTGTTCAGCTGCCGCTCGATCTTCTGGAGTTCTTTCTTCGCCGCACGTGAGTCGCCGGAGGACGTGGACTTCGAAGCGGCGGCGGCGGCGGGCGCGGGCGCCGGGGTGGCGGCCTCGATCATCCGCTGACGGCGCTCCAGGTACTCGTCCAGACCGCGCGGCAGCATCCGCAGGCTCGCGTCGCCGAGCAGGGCCATCACCGTGTCGGTGGTGCGCTCGATGAAGAACCGGTCGTGGGAGATCACGATCATCGAGCCGGGCCAGCCGTCGAGGAGGTCCTCCAGCTGGGTCAGGGTCTCGATGTCGAGGTCGTTGGTGGGCTCGTCGAGGAACAGGACGTTCGGCTCGTCCATCAGCAGGCGCAGGATCTGCAGCCGGCGCCGCTCACCGCCGGAGAGGTCGCCGACGGGCGTCCACTGCTTCTCCTTGGTGAAGCCGAACTGCTCGCACAGCTGACCCGCCGTCATCTCGCGGCCCTTGCCGAGGTCGACGCGGTCACGGACCCGCTGGACGGCCTCCAGGACCCGCAGGGACGGGTCGAGTTCGCCGACCTCCTGGGAGAGGTAGGCCAGCCGGACGGTCTTGCCGACGGTGACCGTGCCGGCGGCGGGCTGGACCTCGCCCTGGGTGCGGGCGGCCTCGGCCAGGGCGCGCAGCAGGGAGGTCTTGCCGGCGCCGTTGACGCCGACGAGACCGATGCGGTCGCCGGGGCCGAGGTGCCAGGTGAGGTGCTTGAGGAGGATCTTCGGGCCGGCGTGGACGCTGACGTCTTCCATGTCGAAGACGGTCTTGCCGAGCCGGGCGTTGGCGAAGCGCATGAGCTCGGACTTGTCGCGCGGCGGCGGCACGTCGGCGATCAGCTCGTTCGCCGCCTCGATGCGGTAGCGCGGCTTGGAGGTCCGGGCGGGGGCGCCGCGGCGCAGCCAGGCCAGCTCCTTGCGCATCAGGTTCTGCCGCTTCTGCTCCTCGGTGGCGGCGATCCGCTCGCGCTCGGCGCGGGCGAAGACGTAGTCGCTGTAGCCGCCCTCGTACTCGTGCACGTCACCGCGCTGGACGTCCCACATGCGGGTGCACACCTGGTCGAGGAACCATCGGTCGTGGGTGACGCAGACGAGCGCGGAGCGGCGTTCCTGGAGGTGCTTGGCCAGCCAGGAGATGCCCTCGACGTCGAGGTGGTTGGTGGGCTCGTCGAGGACCAGGAGGTCCTGGTCGGCGATGAGCAGCTTGGCGAGCGCGATGCGGCGGCGCTCGCCGCCGGAGAGCGGGCCGATGACGGTGTCGAGGCCCTGGCCGAAGCCGGGCAGGTCGAGCCCGCCGAAGAGACCGGTCAGGACGTCGCGGATCTTGGCGTTGCCGGCCCATTCGTGGTCGGCCATGTCCCGGATGATCTCGTGGCGGATGGTGGCCGCGGGATCGAGGGAGTCGTGCTGGGTGAGGACACCCATGCGCAGGCCGCCGGACTGGGTGACGCGCCCGGTGTCGGGGTCCTCCAGCTTGGCCAGCATCCGGATGAGGGTGGTCTTGCCGTCGCCGTTGCGGCCGACGACACCGATCCGGTCCCCCTCGGACACGCCGAGGGAGATGCCGTCGAGCAGGGTACGTGTGCCGTACACCTTGCTGACTGCCTCGACATTGACCAGATTGACGGCCATCAGACGCGCTCCAGGGAAAGGGTTTCGATCAGCCCCTCAGCCTAACGCGCCGGGCAGCGCCGGACCGTTCCACCAGGAGCCAGCCGCCCAGCGCCATCGCGATGGCGGTCGGCGCGGTGACGGGGACGGCGATCAGGGTGGCGCTGTGCCCGTCGAGCAGGCCCCCGAGGCCGGTCATCGAGAGCCCGAGCACGCCGAGCAGGCACAGGGTGATGCCGGCGGCGGCGCGGGGGCCGCTTCCCACGGCCGTGGAGGAAGCGGCCGGGGCCTCGAAGCGGCGGAAGCAGACGACGAGCAGCGCGGTCAGGGCGGCGGCGAGCAGGATCCGCACCGGCACCTGCGCCCACCAGGCGGCGGTGGCCGGCTCGGGCAGCCGCATCCCGAGGGCGAGCTGGGCTCCGTACACGGCGAGCATGGCGGTGAGGTGCCAGAGGAAGGCGGTCATGGCGATCCCGTTGGCGGCGACGACCCCGCGCCAGACCCGGGGGCGGGCCAGCCAGGCGCCGGCCGGTCGGGCCAGGAGCTGCACGGCGCCGACCAGCCACAGGCCGTGGCAGAGCAGGGCCAGGGTGGGCGGAGCCATGTTGGAGACCTTCTCGCCGGGCATCCCGACCATGGACAGCGGGTACGGCCCGTACGCCACCAGCAGCGCGGCCCCGGCCAGGCCGGCGGCGGCGAGGACGGCGGGGCGGCGGATCCGGCCGTCGGCGCGCAGGAAGCCGAGCTGGTGGACGGCGAGCCAGACGAGGCCGAAGTTCAGGAACTCCACGTACGGCACGCCGAGCGCGAAGCGCAGCACGTCCACGACGGCGGCCGCGCCGAACAGCCCGGCGAAGGCGGCCCAACCGTGGCGCTCGTGCAGTTTCAGCAGCGGCGGGGTGAAGGCCACCATGGCGAGGTAGATCCCGATGAACCACAGCGGCTGCGTGACCATCCGCAGCGCGGCCCCGCCGAGCACGCCGTCGCCGCGCCCGGCGAGCTGCACGCCGAGCGCGAGGGCGACCCACACGAGGACGAAGACGAGCGTGGGCCGCAGCAGCCGTTGGAGCCGGGCCCGCAGGAAGACGGCGTAGACCGGCCCGTCGCTGCGGCGGACCAGGGAGCGGTAGGACAGCGCGTGCGAGAACCCGCCGACGAAGAAGAACACCGGCATGATCTGCAGCCCCCAGGTGAGCACCTGGAGCGCGGGGACGAGGGCGAGCAGGTTCCCTATGCCGCCGGTGCTGACGGCCGCCATCAGCCAGTGCCCGCCGATGACGGTGCCGAGGGAGGCGACCCGCAGGAGGTCCACGTACCGGTCGCGGGTGGCGGGGGTGGCCTCGGCCATGTCGCGTGCGCTGGCTGTCATGGGGCTACGGTCGCCCGCCGCCCGGCTCCGCCGACAGGGTGCGGGTACTCAACTCCCGCCTGAGTACGGCCGCGGCCCGGCTCCGGTCTGGAATGCCGCTGCGCGGCCCCCTGGGCTCCGCCCAGACCCGCGCCTCAAACGCCGGCGGGGCTGGATTTTCCAGCCTCGCCGGCGTTTGAGG